>NZ_CAXFDV010000599.1:0-4346 GCF_964001545.1 uncultured Aquincola sp. | reverse complement strand
TGGCCCTGCGGGGTGACCTGCTCGACTTCACCGCCACGCCCGAGTGGGGCGCGGTGCACAGCCCGGCCGTGCGCTGGCGGCCCGACCACTGGCTGCTGATCGAAGACGGCCGCATCACCGGTGCCCAGCCGGCCGATGCGCCGCTGCCCGGCGAAGGCTGGCAGCGGCACGACCACCGCGGCCGGCTGATCCTGCCGGGCTTCATCGACACCCATGTGCACAGCCCGCAGCTCGACGTCATCGGCAGCTATGGCACCGAGCTGCTGGACTGGCTGAACACCTACACCTTTCCGGCCGAAAGCCGCTACGCCCAGGCCGCCGAGAGCGAGGCCGGCGCCGCCCGCTTCGTGCAGGCGCTGCTGGCCCACGGCACCACCACGGCGGTGGTGTTTCCCACGGTGCACAAGATCAGCGCCGAGCTGCTGATGGCCGAGGCCCACCGCCGCGGCATGCGGCTGATCACCGGCAAGGTGCTGATGGACCGCAACGCCCCCGACAACCTGCGCGACGACGTGGTGCAGGCCGAGCGCGACTGCGTGGAGCTGATCGAGCGCTGGCACGGCCGCGGCCGGCTGGCCTATGCGGTGACGGTGCGCTTTGCGCCCACCAGCACGCCCGAGCAGCTGGCCATGGCCGGCGCGCTGTGCGCCGCCTACCCGGGCCTGTACATGCAGACCCACGTGGCCGAGAACCGCGAGGAAGTGGCCTGGGTGCAGCAGCTGTTCCCCGAGGCGCGCAGCTACCTGGACGTGTACCTGCGCGCCGGCCTGATGAACGAGCGCAGCGTGCTGGCCCACGGCATCTGGCTCGACGCCGAAGACCGCGCGGTGCTGCGCGACACCGGCGCCCAGGTGGCGCACAGCCCCAGCTCCAACCTGTTCCTGGGCAGCGGCCTGTTCGACTGGCGCGCCACCGAAGAAGCCGGTGGCCAGGTGTCCTTGGCCAGCGACGTGGGCGGCGGCACCAGCCTGTCGATGATGCGCACCGTGCTGGACGCCTACAAGATCCAGGCGATGCAGGGCCAGCGCCTGACCGGCTGGAAGGCGCTGCATGCGGCCACGCTGGGCGCTGCGCAGGCGCTGCGGCTGGACCATGAGATCGGCTCCTTCGAGCCCGGCCGCCTGGCCGACGTGTGCGTGTGGGACTGGGCCGCCGACCCGGTGGCCGAGCGCCGCATGGCCGTGGTGCAAAGCCTGCACGAACAGCTGTTCGCCTGGTTCACGCTGGCCGACGACCGCAACCTGGCCGCCGCCTACGTGCAGGGCGTGCCGCAGTTCAGCCGCACGCCCCCGGTGGGCTGACCGGGCGGCACCCCGCGTGCCGCCTGCCCCGCATTCCATAAAACAAAGCCAACCACAAACCGGCCCCGAGGCCGGAGGAGACAAGCCATGTTCGAACGATTGTTCCGCCTGCAGGAGCACGGCACCACCGTGCGCACCGAGCTGGTGGCCGGGCTGACCACCTTCCTGACGATGGCCTACATCATCTTCGTCAACCCGGCCATCCTGGGCGACGCCGGCATGCCCAAGGGCGCGGTGTTCGTGGCCACCTGCCTGATCGCCGCGCTGGGCTCGGTGGTGATGGGCCTGTACGCCAACTACCCCATCGCGCTGGCGCCCGGCATGGGCCTGAACGCCTACTTCGCCTACGTGGTGGTGATGCACATGGGCTTCACCTGGCAGGCGGCGCTGGGGGCGGTGTTCATCTCCGGGTGCCTCTTCTTCCTGGTCACGGTGTTCCGGCTGCGCGAGATCATCATCCGCGCCATACCGCCGGCGCTGCGCATCGGCATCACGGTGGGCATCGGGTTGTTCCTGGCCATCATCGCGCTCAAGAGCGCGGGGCTGGTGGCGCCTTCCAAGGCCACCTACGTGACGCTGGGCAACCTGCACACGCCCGCGGTGGTGCTGGCCACGCTGGGCTTTTTCGCCATCGTGGTGCTGGACAGGCTCAAGGTGCCGGGCGCCATCCTCATCGGCATGCTGGGGGTCACGCTGGCCTCGTTCTTCCTCGGCGGCAACCAGTTCCAGGGCGTGTTCTCGGCGCCGCCGTCCATCGCCCCCACCTTCCTGCAGCTGGACATCGCGGCCGCGCTCAAGGGCGGCATCCTGAACGTGATCCTGGTGTTCTTCCTGGTCGAGCTGTTCGACGCCACCGGCACGCTGATGGGCGTGGCCAAGCGCGCCGGGCTGCTGGTGCCGGGCAAGATGGACCGCATGAACAAGGCGTTGATGGCCGACAGCGCGGCCATCTTCGCCGGCTCGCTGCTGGGCACCTCCAGCACCACCGCCTATGTGGAAAGCGCTGCCGGCGTGCAGGCCGGTGGCCGCACCGGACTCACGGCGCTGACGGTGGCCGGGCTGTTCCTGGCGTGCCTGTTCATCTCGCCGCTGGCGGGCGCGGTGCCGGCCTATGCCACCGCCCCGGCGCTGTTCTTCGTGGCCTGTTTAATGCTACGGGAGATCACCGAACTCGACTGGGACGAGACCACCGACGTGATCCCGGCCGCGGTGACGGCGCTGATGATGCCGTTCACCTATTCCATCGCACACGGGCTGGCTTTCGGCTTCATCACCTACGCGGTGTTGAAATTGCTCACCGGCCGCGGGCGCGGCGTGCATTGGATGGTCTGGGTCATCGGGTGTATTTTCCTTTTCAAGTACATCACCATCGGCAGCGAATGAATGAATGAACGAACACCGGAGGGGGGCGGCATGCTGAGGCTGGAGCTGGTCCGCATCAGCAAGCAGTACCCGGCCGTCAAGGCCAACGACAACGTCAGCCTGCGCGTCAAGCCGGGTGAAATCCATGCCGTGCTGGGCGAAAACGGCGCCGGCAAGAGCACCCTGATGAAGATCATCTACGGCGCGGTGCGCCCGGATGAGGGCGAGGTGCGCTGGAACGGCCAGCCGGTGAACATCCGCAACCCGCAGGAAGCGCGGGCGCTGGGCATCAGCATGGTGTTCCAGCACTTCTCGCTGTTCGACACCCTCACTGCGGCCGAGAACGTGTGGCTGGGCCTGGACAAGAGCATGACGCTGGCCGAGGTGACCGGCCGCATCCGCCAGGTGTCGCAGGCCTACGGCCTGGAGGTCGACCCGCTGCGGCCGGTGCACAGCCTGTCGGTGGGTGAACGCCAGCGCGTCGAGATCGTGCGTGCGCTGCTCACCAACCCCCAGCTGCTCATCCTGGACGAGCCCACCTCGGTGCTCACGCCGCAGGCGGTGCAAAAGCTGTTCGTCACACTGCGCAAGCTGTCGGCCGATGGCTGCAGCATCCTCTACATCAGCCACAAGCTCGACGAGATCCGCGCGCTGTGCCACCACTGCACCGTGCTGCGCGGCGGCAAGGTGACTGGTGAGGTCGACCCCTCCACCGAGACCAACGCCGGCCTGTCGCGGCTGATGATCGGTGCCGAGCCGCCGCAGCTCAAGCATGTGCAGTCCACGCCCGGCGCGGTGGCGCTGGAACTCAGGAACCTGTCGTTGGCCAAGCAGTCGCCCTTCGGCACCACGCTGGCCGACATCGCGCTGCAGGTGCGCGCGGGCGAGATCGTCGGCGTGGCCGGCGTCTCGGGCAACGGTCAGCAGGAGCTGATGGCCGCCCTGAGCGGTGAAGACCGCCGCGCAGCCAGCGGCGCCATCACCCTGTTCGGGCAGGACATCGCCGGCGCCAGCCCGGCGCGGCGGCGGGCGCTGGGCCTGCACTTCGTGCCGGAAGAGCGGCTGGGCCGCGGCGCGGTGCCCACGCTCAGCCTGGCGCAGAACACGCTGCTCACCCGCACCGAAGCGGTGGGCGCCGGCGGTTGGATCAAGGTAGGCCGCGTGCAGCAGCTGGCGGCCGACCTGATCAACCGTTACAACGTCAAGGCCGGCGGCCCGGGCGCGGCGGCCAAGTCGCTGTCGGGCGGCAACCTGCAGAAGTTCATCGTCGGGCGCGAGGTCGATGCCAAGCCCAAGGTGTTCATCGTCTCGCAGCCCACCTGGGGCGTGGACGTGGGCGCCGCGGCGCAGATCCGCGCCGCGCTGCTGAAGCTGCGCGACGAGGGCTGTGCGCTGCTGGTGGTCAGCGAAGAGCTGGACGAGCTGTTCGAGGTGAGCGACCGGCTGGTGGTCATCGCGCAGGGGCGGCTGTCGCCCAGCGTGCCGGTGGCCGAAGCGACGATCGAGACCATCGGGGAATGGATGTCGGGCCTGTGGCCCGGTGCGGCGGCGCGGCCGGCTGCGGAGGTGCAACATGCTCAAGCTTGAGGCGCGCCCTCAGCCTTCCAAGGTGATGTCGCTCGGCTCGCCGTTGATCGCGCTGGCGCTCACGGTGGTGCTGGCCAGCCTGCTCTTCATCGCGCT
>NZ_CAXFDV010000598.1:0-4305 GCF_964001545.1 uncultured Aquincola sp. | reverse complement strand
GCCGCGGCGATCACCTCGTCGTCACGCATGCTGCCGCCCGGCTGGATGACGCAGGTGGCACCGGCGTCGCACACCACGTCCAGGCCGTCGCGGAACGGGAAGAAGGCGTCGCTGGCCACCGCGGTGCCCTGCAGCGTCAGGCCGGCGTTGCCCGCCTTGATGGAGGCGATGCGGGCCGAGTCGATGCGGCTCATCTGGCCGGCGCCCACGCCCATGGTCATGCCGTCGGCACAGAACACGATGGCATTGCTCTTGACGAACTTGGCCACCTTCCAGGCGAACAGCAGGTCTTCCATCTGCTGCGCGGTGGGCTGCTGCTTGGTCACCACGCGCAGCTCGGCCGGCTGCACGTTCCTGGCATCGGCCGACTGCACCAGCAGGCCGCCGCCCACGCGCTTGAAGTCCAGCGTGTTCATCGCGTCGGCCAGCGGCACTTCCAGCAGCCGCACGTTCTGCTTGCCGGCAAAGACCTCACGCGCCTCGGCGGTGATGGCCGGGGCGATCAGCACCTCGACGAACTGCTTGACCACCAGCTGCGCAGACTGCGCGTCCAGCGGGCGGTTGAAGGCGATGATGCCGCCGAAGGCCGAGGTCGGGTCGGTCTTAAAGGCCTTGGCATAAGCGTCGGCCGCCGAGGCCGCCACCGCCACGCCACAGGGGTTGGCATGCTTGACGATCACGCAGGCCGGTGCGCTGAAGGTCTTGACGCATTCCCAGGCCGCGTCGGCATCGGCGATGTTGTTATACGAGAGTTCCTTGCCCTGCAGCTGGTGCCAGCCGGCCAGCGTGCCGGGGGCGGGCTGCGCATCGCGGTAGAAGGCGGCGCTCTGGTGCGGGTTCTCGCCGTAGCGCATGTCCTGCACCTTGCTGAACTGCAGGCTCAGCACGGCCGGGTATTCGTGGCGCTGCGGCACCTGCGGCGTGGCCAGCTCCGAGCCGGCCTGCAGGCCGCTCAGGTAGTTGGCGATCATGCCGTCGTAGGCGGCGGTGTGCGCAAACACCTTCTTGGCCAGCATGAACTTGGTGCTGCGGTCCACGCTGCCGTCCTTCAGCTCGGCCAGCACACGCGGGTAGTCGGCGGGGTCGATCACCACCGCCACGTCCTGCCAGTTCTTGGCCGCGGCGCGCAGCATCGCGGGGCCGCCGATGTCGATGTTCTCGATGGCGTCGTCCAGCGTGCAGCCGGCCTTGGCGGTGGCCTGCGCGAACGGGTAGAGGTTGATCACCAGCAGGTCGATGGTATTGATGCCGTGCTCGGCCAGTGCCGCCATGTGGGCGGGCACATCGCGCCGGGCCAGCAGGCCGCCGTGGATGCGTGGATGCAGCGTCTTCACGCGGCCGTCCAGCATCTCGGGGAAGCCGGTGACTTCGGAGACCTCGGTCACGGGCAGGCCCGATTCGGCCAGCAGCTTGGCGGTGCCACCGGTGGACAGCAGCTTGACGCCGGCAGCATGCAGTTCGCGGGCGAACTCGACGATGCCGGTCTTGTCGGAGACGGAGAGCAGTGCGGTGGTCATGGCGCGGGCCTTACTTGATGAGCTTGTGTTCGAGCAGCTTTCGCCGGAGGGTGTTGCGGTTGATGCCGAGCCACTCGGCGGCCTTGCTCTGGTTGCCTTGTGCATGCGCCATCACCACGTCGAGCATGGGCTTCTCGACGGCGTTCAGGATCATCTCGTGCACCGAGTGCGGCTCCACGCCGCGCAGGTCGCGGAAGTACTGCTCCAGGCTCTCGCGCACGCAGGCTTCGAGGTGTTTTTTCGTCATGTACGCAAAGAAAAAAGGAGATCAGGCCGACAAGGCCAGCAGGCTGTCGTTGGCGGGCAGCCGTTCATGCTGCTCGGCCAGGCGGTCGAACCATTCGGTCACCGCCTGCAGCTGCTGTTCGCAGTCGTCGATCAGGTTCATGCGGGCGCGGAACTCGGCGCCCCCCGGCAGGGCATGCACCGCCCAGCCGATGTGCTTGCGGGCGCTGCGCACGCCCGACTGTTCGCCATACAGGCCGTAGTGGTCCAGCAGGTGCGCCACCAGCCAGCCGCGCACGTCTGCCACGGGCGGCGGCGGCAGCAGCGTGCCGGTGTCCAGGTAGTGGGCGATCTCGCGGAAGATCCACGGCCGGCCCTGGGCGGCGCGGCCCACCATCAGCGCATCGGCACTTGTATAGGCAAGCACTTCGCGCGCCTTCTTCGGCGAATCGATGTCGCCGTTGGCCACCACCGGAATGCGCAGCGCGGCCTTGACCGCGGCGATGGTGTCGTACTCGGCGTGGCCGCTGTAGCCCTGCTCGCGGGTGCGGCCGTGCACCGTGACCATGGCCACGCCGGCGGCCTCGGCCGCACGGGCCATGGCCACCGCATTGCGCTCGGTGTCGCACCAGCCGGTGCGCATCTTCAGCGTCACGGGCACGCCGTGCGGCACGCAGGCCTGCACCACGGCATCGACGATGCGCAGCGCCAGCGGCTCGTTGCGCATCAGCGCCGAGCCGGCCCACACGTTGCACACCTTCTTGGCCGGACAGCCCATGTTGATGTCGATGACCTGGGCGCCGCGGTCGATGTTGTAACGGGCGGCATCGGCCATCTCGGCCGGATCGACCCCCGCCACCTGCACTGCGATGGGAGCGCTCTCGCCGGTGTGGTCGGCACGGCGCGAGGTTTTCAGGCTCTTCCACAGCTCGCGCTTGGAAGTGACCATCTCGCTGACCGCATAGCCCGCGCCCAGCCGCTTGCACAGCACGCGGAAAGGGCGGTCCGTCACCCCTGCCATCGGGGCGACGAAGAGCCGGTTCGGCAGCTCGATCGGGCCGATCTTCATGGGGCGGGGGGGTGGGGTGGTGCTGAAAAAGGAGGCAGGAGTATAGCGGCGCAGCCGCGCCCATCCGGGCGGTTGGCCGGGGTGGCGGCTCGTGATAATGCGGGCCGATGGAAAGCTGGTTGCAGGCCGCGCTCGCCGCGGTGATGAATGCGCTGGCCCTGCCCGAAGTGGGCCTGGGTGCGGTGTTCCTGGTGTCGCTGGTCTCGGCCACGCTGCTGCCGCTGGGCTCGGAGCCGGCGGTGTTCGCCCTGGTCAAGCTCGACCCCACGATGTTCTGGCCCACGGTGCTGGTGGCGACGCTGGGCAACACCGCCGGTGGCGCCATCAGCTGGTGGATGGGTTATGGCGCCGAGCTGGCCTACGAGAAGGCCACCCACCACAGCGCCGACCACCGCGCACTGCGCTGGCTGCAGCGCTTCGGCCCCAAGGCCTGTCTGCTGGCCTGGCTGCCGGTGGTGGGCGACCCGCTGTGCGCGGTGGCCGGCTGGCTGCGGCTGCCCTTCTGGCCCTGCGTGGCCTACATGGCGGTGGGCAAGTTCCTGCGTTATGTGACGATGACGGCCGGCCTGTTGTGGTTCTTTCCGGGCCGATTCACCCCTTGACGCACCCCTCGATCGAACCGGAGCCCTCCATGAGCACCACCCCCGCCTACGACGACCTGGTGCTGCACTGCCAGCGCCTGCACCGCTTCGACCACCTGGCCGCCATCTGCGGCTGGGACCAGGCCGCCAACATGCCGCCCAAGGGCAACGAGGCGCGCAGCGCCGCGCTGGCCGAGCTGGCCGGCCTGACCCACCGGCTGCGCACCGACGCCAGCCTGCGCGACCGCCTGACCCGTGCCGAGCAGGAGCCGCTGGACGAGCTGCAGCGCGCCAACCTGCGCGAGATCCGGCGCGACTGGTTCAACGCCAATGCGCTGCCCGAATCGCTGGTGCAGGCGCGGCAGCTGGCCACCTCGCGCTGCGAACATGCCTGGCGGCGCCAGCGGCCGGCCAACGACTGGGCCGGATTCGTCGAGCACTTTCGCGAGGTGCTGCGCGTGGCGCGCGAAGAGGCGCGGCTGTTGAGCGAGGCCTCGGGGCTGTCGAAGTACGAAGCGCTGATGGACCGCTACGAGCCCGGCATGACCTGCGCCACGGTCGACCGGGTGTTCGGCGAGGTGCGGCAATGGCTGCCCGACCTGATCGCCCGTGTGACCGAACGCCAGCGCAGCCGCCCGCTGATCGAGCCGGTGGGCCCTTTCCCGGTGGCGCGGCAGCGCGCGCTGTGCGAGGCGGCGATGCGGCTGATGGGCTTCGACTTCAGCGCCGGCCGGCTGGACGTGAGCGCCCATCCGTTTTCGGGCGGCGTGCCCGAGGACGTGCGGCTGACCACCCGCTACAACCCCGACGAGTTCCTGATCAGCCTGATGGGCACCATCCACGAGACGGGCCATGGCCGCTACGAGCAGAACCTGCCGCGCGCGCTGCTGGGCCAGCCGGTGGCGCAGGCGCG
>NZ_CAXFDV010000597.1:0-1654 GCF_964001545.1 uncultured Aquincola sp. | reverse complement strand
GGCTCACCTCGCCCAGGGCCTCATGGCTCTCGTAGGCCGCGCCCACCACTTGGACGCCATGGCGTGCGTAGAAGGCCGCGGCCTGGCCGTTGTAGACGTTGGCCAGGTAGCTCAGCGTGTCTTCCGGGTAGGGCACCGGCGGCTCCACGGGCTGGGCGCGCGGCAGCCGCGGCAGCGCCGCCGCGCGGGCCGCTTCCAGTGCGGCCACCGCGTCGCGGCGCAGCGCGTTGAGCACGCCGGCCGGCACGAACCAGGGCTGCTGCAGCGCCAGCCGCACCCGGCGCGCCTCGAAGATCGTGTTGCCCAGCTTGGCCAGCTGGTCCTTCAGCGTGGCCTCGGCCTTGGCGGCGTCACGCGCCGGCTCATGCGGCTGGGCGATGCGGGCGCTGGCGCGGTGGCCGTCTTCGTCTTTGACCGACAGCTCGAAGCCTTCGGCGCCGTCCACCATCGCCTGCGCCAGCGTCAGGTCAAGCGCGATGCGGCGTTCGGCCGAGGGCTTGGCCAGCAGCCGTTCCCAGGCCATGTCGCGGTTGCGGCTGAGGGCGGTGTCGCGCCGCAGGTCCTTCAGGCCGGCCATCGTCTGCCCGCGCGACAGGTTGGGCAGCACCCGCCAGCGGCGGCCGCCCAGCGCGGTGGCGGTATTCACCGGCACGCCCTGCAGCTCGCCCTGGCGGTCCCACCAGGTCAGCGCATCGCCGTTGTGCAGCTGGGCGCCTTCGTCGGCCAGCTCCACGTCGAAGTGATCGGCCGTGACCGCCACCACCTGGCCCAGCGGCATGCCGGCGTGCTTGGGCGTGTCGAAGGCGCCGATGTCGATCTGCCGGCCGTTGACGAAGTAGTCGGTGCCGCCGCGGTTGTAGGCCTGTTCGGGCTCGGGCTGGAAGGTGTAGCGGCAGCGGCCGCTGCTGGCACGGGCCAGGTCGCCGCGGCGTTCCAGCAGCGCATCGAGCAGCTGGCGGTAGTGGGCGGTGACGTTCTTCACCGTCGCCATGTCCTTGTAGCGGCCCTCGATCTTGAAGCTGCGGATGCCGGCATCGGCCAGCGCTTCGAGGTTGGCGCTCTGGTCGTTGTCCTTCAGGCTGAGCACATGCTTGTCGTGCGCGATCACCCGGCCCTGCGCGTCGGTCACGGTGTAGGGCAGCCGGCACTCCTGGCTGCAGCTGCCGCGGTTGGCGCTGCGCCCGGTGTGCGCATGGCTGATGAAGCACTGGCCGCTGTAGGCCACGCACAGCGCGCCGTGGATGAAGAACTCCAGTACCGCGCCCTGCACCTGGGCGGCCACCGCGCGTATCTGGCGCAGGTCCAGCTCGCGCGCCAGCACCATCTGCGAGAAGCCCACGTCCTGCAGGAAGCGGGCTTTCTCGGGCGTGCGGATGTCGGTCTGCGTGCTGGCATGCAACTGCAGCGGCGGCATGTCCAGCTGCAGCAGGCCCATGTCCTGCACGATCAGCGCATCGGCACCCGCCTCGTACAGCTGCCAGGCCAGCTGGCGCGCCGGCTCCAGCTCGTCGTCGCGCAGGATGGTGTTGAGCGTGACGAACACCCGCGCGCCATAGCGGTGGGCATGCGCGGCCAGCCGGCCGATGTCGGCCACCGAGTTGGAAGCCTTGTCCCGCGCGCCGAAGCCGGGGCCGCCGATGTACACGGCATCGGC
>NZ_CAXFDV010000596.1:0-22413 GCF_964001545.1 uncultured Aquincola sp. | reverse complement strand
TTCGGCGGCCGGCGGCAGGCGCATGCCCGCTTCACGCATCGACGCGCACGATCAGCTTGCCGCGCGCATGACCGGTGGCCAGGCGTTCCAGCGCGGCACGTGTGTCGTCGAACCTGAAGAGGCCGTCGGTGACGACCTGCAGCCGACCGGCTTCGAACAGCTGAAACGCCGCGGGCAGGTAGCGCGCGGCATCGGCGAAAAACACGAAGCTGCCTGCGTGACCCTCCCGTGCCTGGATGCCGAAGTCCACCGTGGTCGCGATGCGCCCACCGGCACCCAGCACGGCCCATGACTGCGCCAGCGTGTCGCCACCGAGGGTGTCGATCACCAGGTCGATGCCGCGCAGCTGGAAGACGTCCTGCGTGCGGTAGTCGATCACGTCGTCTGCGCCCAGGCTGCGCACCAGCTCGTGGTTGCTGGCGGACGCGGTGGCGATGACGCGGGCGCCGGCCTCGTGGGCCAGTTGCACCGCCATGCTGCCCACGCCACCGGCGCCGGCGTGGATCAGCACCGTTTCACCGGCCTGCAGCTGGCCGGTGTCGAACAAGGCCTGGCTGGCCGTGCCGAAGGCCGTCGGCAGTGCCGCGCCCTGCTCGAAGCTCATGCCCGCGGGCATGGGCACCACGGCACTGGCCGCCACCACCACCTGCTTGGCCAGGGCGCCACCCAGGCTCGGCGCACTGCGGCCCACCACACGGTCGCCGACCTTCAGGTGCCTGGCCTCTGCGCCCACCGACTCGACCGCGCCGCTGAAATCGGTGCCGGGCACGTAAGGCAGCACGATGGGAAACACCTGCTGCATCGTGCCCGCGATGATCTTGAGGTCCAGCGGGTTGATCGCGGTGGCTTCGACCCGGACGACGATCTCGTCGGCTTGAGGCGCACGAAGCCGGGCCTCGCCGAGCGCAATGGCTTCCGGCCCGCCGAAGGCTTGAATGAAGGCTGCTTTCATGGGGCTGCCTCTCCTTCAGGCCTGCGCCGGGAACTGGCCCAGCTGCAGGAAAAGGCCGAACCAGTCCTCCAGGTGCCAGGTGGTGGTCACGCGGCCGCCTTCGAGGGTGTGGAACTCATGCAGGCGGAAGCTCACCGCCTGGCCCGTGGGCGCGATGCCGAACAGCGGGCCGCGATGGGTGCCGCTGATCTCGGCGCGCACGCCGATACGGCCGGGCTCCTGCACCATGTCGTGCAGGGTGATCTTCACGTCGGGGAAGGCTTGCGCAACGCTGCGGATGATCGTCTTGATGCCTTCCGGTCCGGCCACCTGGCCAGGGGCCAGCGGGATGTCCTGCCAATCCGGCGCCAGCACGGCATCGACCAGATCGACGTTCTGTTCGGTGAAGGCGCGATAAAAGGTCTCGATGGCCTGGCGCTCGGCGCGCAGACGGGCGGCGCGTGTCTGGTCTGGGGTGTGCATGGGGTGAGCCCGTCGGTTGCTGTTGATGAGCCGATTCTGGGAACCCCCCCTAAAATCTGTCCAACAACTAGCGCGTATACAGATTCATCCACGGCATGGATTTTCACGGCATCGACCTCAACCTGCTCGTCGCCTTCGATGCCTTGATGGCCGAGCGCAACGTCACACGGGCGGCCGCGCGCGTGGGCGTCAGCCAGCCGGCGATGAGCGCGGCGTTGGCGCGGCTTCGCACGCTGCTGGGCGATCCGCTCTTCCTGCGTGGTGCCGGTGGCCTGCTGCCCACCCAGCGCGCGCGGGACCTGGGCGAGCCCTTGTCACAGGCGCTGGCGCAGATCAAGGCCACGCTGGTCAGCCCGGCCGAGTTCGTTCCGCACAAGGCGTCGCTGGTCTTCAACCTCGGGCTGCAGGACTACCCGACCTTCGTGCTGTTGCCCGCCTTGATGGAGGCGCTGGCCGCCCAGGCACCAGGCATTGCCTTGAACGTGCGGGCCTTCAATGACCGCGACCAGGCGGTGGACCTGCTCGATGCCGGCGCCATCGATGCGGCGGTCGGCGTGCTGCCGACGCAGGCGGATGGCCGCATCCTCACGCGGCCGGTGCTGCAGGACGAGTTCGTGACGATCCTGGCCCGCGACCATCCGGCGGCGCGGCGCGGGATGAGCATGAAGTGCTTCCTGTCCTTGACGCATGTGCTGGTGTCGCCCGAGGGCGACCGGCACGGCATCGTGGATCAGACGCTGGCGCAGGACGGCAAGGTGCGCAAGCTGGGCTTGACCGTGCCCCAGATGTTCGCGGTGCCGGGTGTGGTGGCGCGCACCCGGATGACCGCCACGCTGTTGAAGCGCTTTGCGCTCGCTTCAGAGGCGGCAGGCCAGCTGCTGCTGTTTCCGCCGCCGCTGGCGCTGCCGCCGATCGGCTTTCACCTGACCTGGCATCGACGCAACGACAGCCCACCTGCGCAGGTGTGGCTGCGCGATCTCATCGCCGCCACCGCCGCGCTGCTGTAAGGGCGGCAGGCATGGCTGCAGTGTGACGCAGCGCCCACCGCCCAGCCCTGTCAGCGGCAGGCCGTGCCTGCGGGCAGCAGGCGCGAGATGGCGGCGATGTCGCGGATGTCGATGGCGCCGTTCTGGTCCATGTCGGCCGCGTAGACGAAGCCCGCCTGGCCGGTGCGCTTGCCCACGGCCGCGGTGGCGGCCGTGAGGTCGGCGCAGCTGACCTGGGCGTCGCCGTTCACGTCACCGGGCACATAGGCTTCGATGTCGTAGGCATACAGCTTCACGCTGGTGCCGGCCTGCGGGCCCGCGGCCTGCAGGGCCACGAAGCCGCCGGTGGCGCCCTGGCGCTGGCTGATGGCATTGCCCGCGTCGCGGTTGGGCGTGGTGCCGCTGTCCACTTCCTTCAGCGCGTAGTGCTGGCTGTTGCCGGCCGAGAACAGGAACATCTTGAACTCGCCGGTGGCCGGGTCGATCGGCGTGTTGAACCACACCGCCTGGTCCAGCGCACGGTCGGCGATCTGCGAGCCTTCCTGCCCGTTGGTCTGCCGGGTGATCAGCGAGTTCTGGCCGCCCGCCACGGTGCCGGTGGCGCCATTGCCGCGGAACACGACGTGCGGGTACACGTTGGTGCCGTGTATGAAGCTTTCCATCGTGTGGCCTGCCTGGCCGGCGTAGGGGCCGGCGGCGGGGCTCGCCATCTCCTCGAACACGAACTTGGTGTTGTCCTGCGCCAGGGCCGGCTCGCCGTCGGTCGCGTTGGTGCTGCGCAGCGGCCACACGGTGTTGCCCCGCAGTGCCACCGGCGTGCGCGACAGCGACTCGGGCACCGCCGGCGCGGTGGTGGCCGGTTTGGTGCGGTTGGTCAGCGCAAAGGCGCGGGCGTCGCCGTTGTCCTGGTAGGCCGACTCCGCCGACACCACCATGTAGGTGCGACCCGGCTCGATGCGCTTGGCCACGCGCCAGGCCTTCTCGGTGGAGGCGTCCCGGGCCAGCCGCAGGCCGATCGGTCCGCTGATCGGGTCCTGCGCCTTCAGCACCAGCGTCTGGCGGCCATGCTTGGGCACCGCCTTCAGCTCGGCCGTGCCGGTGGCGCGGGCCAGGCCGTCACCGCCGTAGTAGGTCTTGTACTGCTTGAACCGGGTGGCACCGTCGCTGAAGCGGACCTCGGCATACGACAGCGGCTGCTCCAGCGTGTTGGCGTCCTGGAACCACGACACCGCCATGTGGCCGAAGCTCAGCACGTAGGTGGCGGTGTTCTCCACGCCCACGTTCTTGTAGGCCGGCGCAGGATCGGGGCCGCGGGCGGTCACCGTCACATGGCAGGGCTTGCCGGGGATCACGGCGCAGTCCGACGGGCTGTACTGGATGCGCTCGACTTTGAAGCCGGCCGGCAGCGACACGTTGTCGGCCGTGAAGTTCACGGCGCGGGTGCCGGCAGGCACGCTGATGTCCAGCGACGACTGCGCGTTCTTGCCGCCCCAGGTGCGGGCGCTGAAGGTCTCGCCGCCCCAGCGGAAGGTGGCGGTCACGCCGTTGGGGGGCAGGCCGGCATCACGCAGGTACTGCTCGGGGTTGGCCGCGGCCCAGTAGGCTTCCTTGGGCTGGCCGACGGCCGACCAGGGGTAGCCGTTGGTGTGGTAGCCGGGGTCGGTCATGCCCCACCAGGTGACACGGTGCACGCCGCCCTTGAACTCGGGGTGGCGGCCGCTGCTGCCCAGCGCGTATTCCTTGAGCAGGCTGAACAGCTTGGCGTACTGCACGCCCTGCACCATGAACAGGTCGTTCATCTCCGGCCCGTTCTGGATGCGCTGGCCCTTGTCCAGACCCAGCGAAGGCGCCAGGTCCAGCTCGGTCAGGTCGACGTTGGCGCCGGTGGACAGGTAGGTGCGGATGGTGCGCTCGAAGGCGTCCATGTTCAGGCGCATGTCCCAGTGGCCCTGGGTGCCGATCACGTCCACCAGCGGCCGCGGGTTGCCCTTGGCGTCCAGCAGCTGGCGGGCCTTGCCGGCGGCCACGTCGGCGGCATGGCGTTCATTGAACTCGCGCACCATGGCCGCGATGGCGCTGGCCTTGGAGTCGCGCTCGTTGTCGTTGAAGTCGTTGTAGTTCAGGATGGCCGTGGTGTTCTGCCGCGCGAAGAAGAACGCGTCGTACATGTAGTCCCAGCTCTTGCCACCCTTGGCATAGGCCTGCGCCCAGCGCGAAGGGCGCTCTTCCGGGCTGTAGCCCGAGCGCAGCGCGCTGCGCCAGTCGGCCGGGTTGTCGGGGCTGTCCTTGAAGGCTTCGTTGACCACGTCCCAGGCATAGGTCTTCTGCGGCTGCTTGTCGAAGTGGCCGGCCACGGTGCGGATGTAGTACTCCAGGTTCGAGCGCGCCATCGCGTAATCCCACGGCGTTTCCCAGCCGCCATTGGGCGTGAGCACGTTGGGCGCGGGCCACTGGGCCGACTGGTTGTGCCACAGCAGCGTGTGCCCGACCACCTTGACGCCACGGCTGTTGGCCGCGGCGATGTCGACGTTGATGCCGTTGCTGAAGTTGGTCAGGAAGGTGGGGTTGGGGTTGCTGGCGCCGCCGTTCCAGAACTCCGGCTTCATCGCATTGCCGGGGGTGACGATGTCGAAGTGCTTGATCGTCATCGCCGCCGTCGAGTTTTCGCCGGCCGTCACGCCGGCGGCGAAGTTGCTGGCGCTGAGGTTGGTGCTGCCGATGAGGAAGTGGTTCTTGTAGACGTCCTTCAACGCGGGCCAGTCGGCCGGGTTGGCGGGACGGTCGGCCGCCAGCGCGCCGTTGGCCACCGCGAACACGGCGGGCAGGGCGAGCGCCAGGCGCTTGATGTCGAAACTGCTGAACATCATGGATTCCTTGGGGTCGTGAGACGGGGTGGGGTCTTCAGACGGCGCCGGCCTGCGGCCGGCGTTGGCGCGTGGCACCCAGCAGGGCCACCAGGCCGAGGGCGAACAGGCCGTAGGTGGCGGGCTCGGGGACGGCGGTGACGAGGTTGTCTACGTTGACGTCGATGGTCGCGATGTTGGTGTCCACCAGCCCCACGTCGGACAGGCTGAAGCTGGCCAGGCCCGCCTGCCGCACGCCGAAGTTGAAGGTGGCGAGGTCGCCCGAGCCCGAGACTCCGGCTACCGGCCCGACCAGAAAGCCCAGCACGAAGCTGATGCTGCCGGCGCTGTTGTCGATGACGCCCGGCGCGAAGTCGGTGGCGCCGCCGCTGGCCAGGAAGCCTGCTTCCATGCTGCCGGTGGCCGTCAGCAGCGACGGGTCGAACTGGACGGTGAACTGGTAGCCATACAGGTCCACCACGTCCTGGGCCGAAACGGTGAGCGCGAAGCCCGCCGACGTGTTGGTGCCCGACAGCTTGATGGACGGCACTGCCTGCGCCGAGGACAGCAGCCCCAGCGCCAGCGCGCAGGCGCCCGCGGCCTGCGCCGCAAGGTGAGTCGCTTTCTTCATCTTTGTCTCCTCCTGGTGGGCTTGCGCCCGGTTGAGCGGCATGCGCGGTGCATGCCGCGTGTGCTCAATAGAACCAGCGCAAGGGCGCCAGCACGGTCTGCGGGAACACGACCATGACGAACATGACCACGAACTGCGCCGCCATGAACGGCAGCACGCCGCGCGTGACCTCGTCCATCTTCATGCGGCCGACGCCGGCCACCACGTTCAGGATGGTGCCCACCGGCGGGGTGATCAGGCCGATGGAGTTGTTGATGATGAACAGCACGCCGAAGTAGACGGGGTCGATGCCGGCCGCCTTGACCAGCGGCATCAGCACCGGCGTCATGATCAGGATGGTGGGCGTCATGTCCATCGCCGTGCCCACCAGCATCACCAGCAGCATGATGGCGATCAGCAGCAGCGTCTGGTGGTTCAGCAGCGGTTGCAGCAGGTCCACCATCTGCGCGGGCAGGTTGGCCACGGTGATGAGCCAGGCCGACACCATGGCCGCGGCCACCAGGAACATCACCACCGCCGTGGTGCGCGCCGCGGTGATGAAGATGGTGACCAGCGCCGCCATCGTCAGCTCGCGGTAGATCACCCGCGCCACGAAGAGCGCATACACCGCGGCCACCACCGCGGCCTCGGTGGGCGTGAACACGCCCATGCGCAGGCCCACGAGGATGAACACCGGCAGCAGCAGCGCCCACACCGATTCACGCGCGGCGGCCCGGATCTGCGCGCCGGTCTTGCGCGGCGGCAGCGGCAGGCTTTCCTTGCGGCCCACCCACCACCAGGTCAGCGCCAGGCCCGCGCCGATCATGATGCCGGGGAAGATGCCGGCGATGAACAGCTTGCTGATGGACACGTTGGCCGTGACGCCGAAGATCACGAAGCCGATGCTGGGCGGGATGATCGGACCGATGACGCCCGAGGCGGCGATGAGGCCGCCCGACACCTCGCGCTTGTGGCCGGCCTTGATCATCATCGGCAGCAGCAGCGCGGTCAGCGCCGCCGCATCGGCCACCGCCGAGCCCGACAGCGCCGACAGCAGGCAGCCCGCCAGCACCACCACGTAGCCGAGCCCGCCCTTGACGTGGCCCACCAGCGCCAGCGCGAAGTTGACGATGCGCTGCGACAGCCCGCCGACGTTCATGATCTCGCCGGCCAGCATGAAGAAGGGCACCGCCAGCAGCGGAAAGCTGTCGGCGCCGTTGATGAAGTTCTGCGCCAGGATCTGCGCATCGAAGAGGTCGAGGTGCCACATCAGCGCCACGCCGCTGGCCAGCAGCGCATAGGCGATGGGAATGCCCAGCGCCATCGCGCCGACGAGGCTGCCGAGGAAGATGAAGACGGTCATGGTTCAGCGGCCGATCGATGAGGGGGCTGGGTGGGCTTGGCCGGGCTGCGCATCGCCGCGGGCCAGTTCGGCCTGCAGGCTTTCCAGCTCGGCCTGTTCTTCCGATTCCTTGACCATCACCAGCTCGCTCTCGCGCAGGCGGCCGGTGAGTGCACGCGCCAGCTGCAGCAGCAGCAGCGCACCGGCGCACACGGAAAAGAACACGCCCGTGGCATAGAAGAGGGCCACCGGCGCACCGGTGACGGGTGCTTCCACGTCCATGTTGATGGCGGCCTGCTGCCAGCTGCCCTGGAAGAACAGCCAGGTGATGTAGAGCATGAGCACATGGCCCAGCACCAGGCACAGCCGTTTGCCGCGCACCGGCAGGCGGCCCACCAGCATGTCGGTGCCCAGGTGGCCGCCTTCCTTCAGCGCGGCCACCGCGCCCATGAAGCACAGCCACACGAACAGCCAGCGCGCGACCTCTTCACTGACGGCGATGCCCGAGTTGAAGGCATAGCGCAGCACCACGTTGCCGAACACCAGCACCACCATCACCGCCAGCGCGGCGGCGATCAGCAGGTCGATGGCGCGGCAGAAGCGCTGGATGACGGCGTCCAGCAGGCTCACAGCCGAACCCCTTCCAGCAGCCCGCGGGCGGCCAGGTTGCCGATGAAGGCCCGCAGGCCGAAGCGCCAGGGCGGCGCCGTCTCGCAATGCGTCACGCGGTTGCGCAGGCTGCCCAGCCACTGGCTCTGGATGGTGACCACGTCGCCCAGCTTGTGGGTGAAGCCGCCGCCGGGCTGGTCGCGGTCTTCGGTGGGCGCGAACAGCGTGCCCAGGAACAGCATGAAGCCGTCGGGGTACTGGTGGCAGGCCAGGGTCTGCGCCACCAGGTCGGCCGGGTCGCGGCTGATGCTGGCCATGGTGTTGATGCCGCGCAGCGTGAAGTCGTCGGTGCCGGCCACTTCCAGGTGCACCGTCTCGCTGCGCAGCTGCGCCAGCCCGAAGGTGTGGTCGAAGAGGCGGATGAACGGGCCGATGGCACACGACGCGTTGTTGTCCTTGGCCTTGCCCAGCAGCAGTGCGCTGCGGCCTTCGATGTCGCGCAGGTTCACGTCGTTGCCCAGCGCGGCGCCCACGATGCCGCCGCGGCTGTTGACGGCCAGCACCACCTCGGGCTCGGGGTTGTTCCACTGCGAATCGGCGCGGATGCCGATGTCCTGGCCATGGCCCATCGAGGCCAGCACCGGCGCCTTGGTGAACACCTCGGCATCGGGCCCGATGCCCACTTCCAGGTACTGCGACCAGAGCTTGCGCTCCTGCAGCAGCTGCTTGAGCGCCATCGCCTGCGGCGAGCCGGGGCGGATGTTGGACAGGCTGTCGCCGATGAGGGCTTGCACCTGCGCGCGCAGGCCCTCGGCGCGGCTGGCATCGCCGCCGGCCTGCTCTTCGATCACCCGCTCGATCATGCTGGCCGCAAACGTCACGCCCGCGGCCTTGACCACCTGCAGGTCGCAGGGCGCCAGCAGCCAGGGCTGGCTGTCGTCGCGGCCCTCGGGCCGGCTGTTGTCCAGCAGCGCCTCGACGCTGCACAGGCGCTCGCCGATCAAGGCACTCACCGCCTGCGCCGGCTGGGCCACCTCCAGCAGCGTGCTCATGGTCGGGAACTGTTCGCTCAGGTCGAACACGCCGTCGGCGCGCAGCGCCACCACCGCCGGGCCGGCCGGTGCGCCAGGGCGCCACACGCGGCCCACCAGGGTGCCGGCCAGGCCGTCCCGCGGCAGCACGGGATGCAGGCCATCGGTGCGTGCCGGCATGGCCGTTGTCGTTGCAGTCATGAAAAGCGTTCCTCGTGCGGGTCTAGTGGTTGTGGCGCGGCGTGCGCTCGGCGATGCGGCGGTACTTCAGGGCCATGTCCAGCGTGGCGCCGTCCACCAGCTGGCCGGTGTGGCTGCGGTAGATCTCTTCCCAGGGCGACTGGCTGGCCGGCACCGGCGGTGGCGGCAGCTCGCGCCGGCGGCGCTCGATCTCCTCGGGCGGCACCAGCGCATCGCAGCGGCCGGCGTTGAGGTCGATGCGCAGGCGGTCGCCGGTCTGCAGCCAGCTCAGGCCCCCGCCCACCGCGCTTTCGGGCGACACGTTGAGGATGGAGGGGCTGTCGGCGGTGCCCGACTGGCGGCCGTCGCCCAGCGTGGGCAGGGTCTGGATGCCGCGCTGGATCAATGCATCGGGCGGCTGCATGTTCACCACCTCGGCCGAGCCGGGCCAGCCGATGGGGCCGGCGCCGCGCATCACCAGGATGCAGCCTTCGTCGATGGCCAGCGCCGGGTCGTTGATGCGGGCGTGGTAGTCGTCGGCGCCGTCGAACACGATGGCACGCGCCTCGAACACGCCTTCCTGGCCGGGGCGGCTCAGGTAGCGCTCACGAAAGCGCGGCGAGATGACCGACGTCTTCATGATGCCGAAGTCGAACAGGTTGCCCCGGAGCACCAGAAAGCCGGCCTTGTCCATCAGCGGCTCGGCAAAGGGCCGGATCACCTCGCGGTCAGTCGCCTGGCGGCCCTCGATGTTCTGGGCCACGCTGCGGCCGGTGACGCTGGCGCAATCGCCATGCAGGCGGCCGGCCTGCTGCAGCTCCCACATCAGCGCGGGCACGCCGCCGGCGCGGAAGAAACGCTCGCCCAGGAAGCGGCCGGCCGGCTGCATGTCCAGCAGCAGCGGCAGGTCGTAGGCCTGCTCGGTCCAGTCTTCGGGCCGCAGGTCCACGCCGGCATGGCGGGCCATGGCCATGATGTGCACCTGCGCATTGCTGGAGCCACCCGCGCAGCTGACCACCGACAGCGCATTGAGGAAGCTCTCGCGGGTGAGGATGCGCGAAGGCCGCAGGTCTTCATGCGCCATGCCCACGATGCGGCGGCCGGTCTCGTACGCCATCTGCCCGCGTTCGCGGTAAGGCGCCGGAATGGCCGCGCAGCCGGGCAGCGACAGGCCCAGCGCCTCGGCCACCGCGTTCATGGTCGAGGCGGTGCCCATGGTGTTGCAGTGGCCGGCCGAAGGCGCGCTGCTGCAGGCGCGCTGCAGGAATTCGTCCTCGTCGATCTCGCCGGCGGCCAGCTGCCGGCGGCTGCGCCAGATCACCGTGCCCGAGCCCACCAGCTGGTTGTCGTGCCAGCCGTCCAGCATGGGCCCGCCCGACAGCACGATGGCCGGGATGTCCACGGTGCAGGCGGCCATGATGCCGGCCGGTGTGGTCTTGTCGCAGCCGGTGGTCAGCACCACCGCGTCGATGGGGTAGCCGTACAGCACCTCCACCAGGCCCAGGTAGGCCAGGTTGCGGTCGAGGGCTGCGGTGGGGCGGCGGCAGTTTTCGAAGATGGGGTGCACCGGGAATTCCATCGGAATGCCGCCGGCGTCGCGGATGCCGTCGCGCACACGCCGCGCCAGTTCCAGGTGGATGCGGTTGCAGGGCGACAGGTCGCTGCCCGTCTGTGCAATGCCGATGATGGGCCGGCCCGAGCGCAGCTCTTCAGGGGTCAGTCCGTAGTTCATGAAGCGCTCGAGGTAGAGCGCGGTCATGTCGGAGCGTTGGGGATCGGCGAACCAATCGCGCGAGCGAAAGCGCCGCCCAGCCGGGTTGTCCATGGCGTGGTCGAAGAGAAAGGGCAGGAAAGAAGGGGCGTCGGCAGGGCCGCCCCGGCAAAGGCAGGCCGGCTTACTTGGCCGCGCCCGCGGCGCCGCGCGCCTTGGCCAGTTCGCTGTTCATCTCGGCGGTGGTGTCTTCGCCGAATTCCTTGCTGAACTTGGCCAGCACCGGCTGCAGCTTGGTGCGCATCTTGGCCTGCTCGGCCGCCGGCAGCTCGGTGATCTGCATGCCGGCCTTCTTCAGGTCGGCCAGCGCGGTGTTGGAGAAGGCGCGGATGGTCTTGCGCTCGTACAGCGTGGCTTCACGCGCGGCATCGCTGACGATCTTCTGCTCGTCGGCCGACAGCCCGTCCCAGGTCTTCTTGGACATCAGCAGCACCCAGGCGCTGTACATGTGCCGCGACAGCACCAGGTGCTTCTGCACCTCGTAGAACTTGCTGGCCAGGATGGTGGCCGGCGGGTTCTCCTGGCCGTCCACCGCGGCCTGTTCCATCGCCGAATACAGCTCGGTGAAGGGCATGGGCGTGGCATTGGCACCCAGCGCGCTGAAGGTGTCGAGGAACAGCGGGCTCTGGATGACGCGCAGCTTCAGGCCGCTGAGGTCGTCGGCCTTGTTGATCGGCCGGCGCGAGTTGGTGACGTGGCGAAAGCCGTTCTCCCAGAAGCCCAGGCCGATCAGGCCCTTCTCGGGCAGCTTGGCCAGCAGCTTCTGGCCGAAGGGGCCGTCCAGCACCGCGTCGGCCTCCTGCTCGTTGTTGAAGGTCAGCGGTAGGTTGAGCACGCCGAAGGGCTTGACCAGCGTGACCAGCGTGGAGCTGTCGGGGATGGTCATCTCCAGCGTGCCGCCGCGCAGGGCCGAGGTCATGCTCACGTCGTTGCCCAGCGAGCCGCTGGCGTACACGCGGGCCGACAGCTTGCCGCCGCTCTTGGCGGCCAGCTGCTCGCCGAAGTGCTTGAGCGCCATGGCCTGCGGATGGTCTTCGCTGAGGCCGGTGCCGATCTTGAACACATGTTCCTTGACCTGGGCGGACACGGGGCTGGCCAGTGCGGTGAGCAGGGCGGCGGCAAGGGCGAGGGACTTGAACTGCATGGATGTCTCCGGAAGAGGTGATGGCCTTCTGGGGGGCCTTGTTGGTGGGGCTGAAGGCTAGGGGGGCACCCCCGTCCGGTCCACTGACTTTTTCGCTAGCATCCATTCCAAATGGTGATGAGTAGCGAATCAGATTCTGGAAAACCCTTGGTGATGGCCCAGGTCGCGCGGCTGCGCTTCCGTCATCTGCAGTTCCTCGACATCCTGGGAAAAACGCGCAATCTGCGTTTAACGGCAGAGCAAATGCACATAACGCAGCCGGCTGCCACCAAGGTTCTGATGGACATCGAAGAAATGCTGGCGGCGCGGCTGTTCGACCGTTTGCCGCGCGGCATGCGGCCGAATGAGCTCGGACTCTTCACTTTGCGTTATGCCCATGCGGCGCTCGACGGGCACCGCAAATTCGTCGACGAATTCAGCACGCTCAAGCAGGGGGGGCATGGCCACCTTTCGATCGGCGCCATCTCGGGCTCGGCCGCGCACCTGCTGATCGCGGCGGTGGCCGAGCTGCAGCGGCTGCGCCCGCTGCTGGTGGTCAAGGTGCTGGAGCAAAGCAGCGACCAGCTCATCGTGTGGCTGGCCGAGCGCAAGATCGACGTGATGATCGGCCGCTTCACCGACGAGGCGCAGCGCGACCAGTTCCAGTACGAACGCCTGGCCGGCGAAAGCCTGCAGATCACCGCCGGCGTGCACCATCCGCTGCGCGGGCCGCAGGCGCCGGGGCTGGCCGAGCTGTCCAACTGGCCG
This sequence comes from uncultured Aquincola sp., assembly GCF_964001545.1. Classification (NCBI taxonomy): domain Bacteria; kingdom Pseudomonadati; phylum Pseudomonadota; class Betaproteobacteria; order Burkholderiales; family Sphaerotilaceae; genus Aquincola; species uncultured Aquincola sp. Next base: position 9,736 of record NZ_CAXFDV010000596.1, on the reverse strand, counting down.
TGGATCCTGTATCCGGCGTCCACCGCGCTGCGCAAGGTGTCGGACGAGATCTTCAGCAGTACCGGCCTGTCGCTCACCTCCGGCATCGTCGAGACGCCGTCCTTCCTGTTCGCGCTGGAGCTGCTGCAAAGCACTCACATGCTGTCGCTGCAGCCGGCGGCGCTGGTGGACAAGTTCGTGCGCCGCGGGCTGCTCACGCGCATTGCCGCCGACCTGCCCGAGCGCATGCCCGACTACGGCCTGATCACGCTGCAGGGCGAGCCGCCCAGCACCGCGACGCTGGCCTTCATGGAGGTGATCCGCGGGCTGGCCGGCGCGGAGGTGGCGCCCACCTGAGCCGCGTGGCGGCCGTGGCCCGATTCAGGGCGGCGGCGCCAGCGGCAGCTCGCACCAGAAGCTGCTGCCTTCACCGGGCGCGCTGCGCAGGCCGATGCGCCCGCCCATCGCCTCCACGATGCCCTTGCTCACCGCCAGGCCCATGCCCGAGCTGGCACTGGCGCAGTGGGCCGCGCCGCTGGCCGATTGGTAGAAGGCCTTGAAGATGTGCTGCTGCTCCTCGGCCGCGATGCCGGGGCCGGTGTCCGTCACGCTCAGCCTGACCCGCTCGCCGCCCGCCACCGTCTCGATGCGCAGCTCGATGTGGCCGCTCTGGGTGAACTTGAAGGCATTGCCCAGGAAGTTGGTCAGCACCTGGCGCAGCCGCTGGCCATCGGCCTGCAGCGTGGGGGGCACGTCGTCGGCGATGTGCACCCGCAGCGCCACCCGGCCCGACGAATGCTGCAGCTGGAACAGCTCCGCCAACGCCAGCGCCAGCTCGCGCAGCTGCACTGGCCCGGGGTGCAGGCGCAGCTGGCCGTGGGCCATTTCGCCCAGGTCCATGATGTCGTTGACCAGACCCAGCAGCGACTCGGCCGAGGCCTTGGTGAGCATGGCCAGTCGGCGCTGCCGTTCGTTGAGGTTGGAAGCCAGCAGCATGGCCGTGAGTCCCATCACCCCGCCCAGCGGCGTGCGCATGTCGTGGCTCACGCGGGCCAGGTCGATGGCGCTGCCGGTGGGCCGGGCGCCGGTGGCGGCGCGTTCCAGCGCCGCCATGCGCTGCGCATGCCGCGCCAGCAGCCGCTCGACCACCGCCAGCGCGCCCCAGCGCAGGCCGCTGGCCCAGGCCAGGCTGAACCAGTGCTGCGCGGCCTCGCGCTGGCCGCCCTCGAGCAGGGCTTCGCTGCAGGCCTGCTCGATCAGCAGCTGGTCGCGCAGGAAGCCGCCGGCCTGGGCGCCCTGGCGCGCACGCTCGAAGAGGCCCAGCGCCGCGTCCAGCTCGCCGGCGCGGGCCGCCTGCACCGCCTGCACCAGCTGCAGCTTGTGGGCCACGTTCACCGGGGCCGCCTGCGCCCACACCGCCAGCTGCTCGCGGTGGCTGCCGGCCGGGTCGGCCGGCGCGCTCAGGGCGGCCAGCACCAGCAGGTCGATGGACAGCACGGTGGCGGTGCCGTTGGCGGCCAGCGGCAGCGCCTGCTGGCAGGCGGCCCAGCAGGCATCGGCCTCGCCGCGGTGCCAGGCCAGCAGCGCGCGCAGGGTGTGCGCGGTGAACAGCGAGAAGGCGTTCTGCGCCTGGGCCAGCCGCTGCAGCTCCTGCGCTTCGTCGAAGGCGGGGCCGTCCAGCTGCAAGGGCTTTGCTGCGGCGTCGCCGCGCAGCGCGCGCAAGCCCTGCAGCCACACCCGGCAGTGGTGGTGCGAGAAGTCGTGGCCGAACTGGCGCACGGTGTGGCTGCGCAGGCCGTGGCCGGCCAGCAGCTCTTCCAGCGGCACCATGCCGAAGGCCTTGTCGCAGTACAGGAAGGCGGCATAGCCCAGGTACTCCTGGTCGCCGGCCACCTGGCAGTCTTCATAAGCCTGCAGCATCGGCGCCAGCTGCTCGTGCAGCGGCAGCCGCCAGTGCCGCAGAAAGCCCAGGCACAACACGCGCACCTTGCAGCCCAGCGGCGGGTGTTGCAGGCGCGGCAGCAGGGCCAGGGCCACTTCGCTGGCCTCGAAGGCGGCCTGCGGCCGGCCCATGCCGCACAGCGTCAGGCCGTAGTTGGTCCAGGCCAGGGCGGTCCAGTCGGAGGCCGGCCACTGCACCGCCAGACCGATCATGGTGCGGATGACGCGGGCGTACATCTCGAACGAGGTGATGTAGGCGCACGGCGTCAGTGCCACCAGCAGCCGGTGGGCGCAGTCGACGCGCGGGTTGCCGGCCTGCGGTGCCACGTCGGGCAGTGCCGCCGGCACGTCGGGCCAGGCCGCGGCGTCGGCCAGCGACAGCAAGGGCACGCCCAGTGCGGCCAGGGTCTGCTGCCCCAGTTGCAGCGCCTCGGCCAGCCGGTTGCGCGCCAGCAGGATCAGCAGCCGCAGCTCGTCGATGCGGGCCGATTCCAGGGCATCGGGCTGGTGATCGGCCGCCTGCTGCAGCAGGTCTTCGGCCACGTCGAAGCGGGCCGCGGCGCAGGCCACCTCGGCGGCGCGCCGGTACAGCGCGAAGGCCTGCGCGCTGCCGGCTTCGTCGGGCTGCAGGCGGCGCGCCTGCACCGCCCGCAGGAAGTAGTTCAGCGCCTCGCCGGTGGCACCTTTGGCGCTGGCCAGCTGGCCGGCGCGCTCGTTCAGCTGCGCGGCGGTGGCCGGGTCGAGCCCGCCCGCGGGTGTCTGCTGCACATCGTTGAACTGCTGGACGATGGTGAACAGGAACTGGTTCAGCCGGCCTTCTTCCACCGCATGCTGCAGCAGGCCGGCGCCCAGCCGCACGCGCAGTGCGTCGCGCCGGGCGGGGGTGATGCGCTCATAAGCCGCCTGCTGCACCGCGTCGTGCAAAAAGCGCAGGCCCAGCGCAGGGTCGGTCGCCGTCTCGTCGTCGGCCGGCAGCAGCAGCCCGGCCGACAGCGCCGGCGCCAGGTCGCGGCACACCTGCAGCGCCGAGCTGCCGCGGCCGGCGGCCAGGCTGTCCACCGACCAGGCAGCGCCCAGGTGGGCCGCGTCGCTGAGGGTGGATTGCGTGGCCTCGGGCAGCGTGTGCAGCCGCGCCTGCACCAGCTCGGCGGTGCTGCGGTAGGCCGACAGATCGGCCAGCCGCGCCAGGTCGACCTGCCAGCCGCGGCCGTGTGCATCGGGCGCGATGGCACCGAACTGCTCGGCCGCCCGCAGCAGCTGCAGGGTCTTGAAGGGGTTGCCCTCGCCTTGCCGGGCCAGCAGGGCGGCGGCCTGGTCGATCGGCTGGCCGGCCCCCGCGCCGGCCGCCGCCAGCAGGGCCGTGATGTCGTCGGCGGTCCAGGCCTGCACCGGGATGCGGCGCAGGTCGAGCCCGGCGGTGGCCTGCAGCCGGGCCAGCCAGTGGTGCAGCGGATGGTCGTCGTCCACGGCCTCGCTGCGGTAGGCGCACAGCACCAGCAGGCTGCCCATGCGCGGCTCGGCCAGCAGGCTTTCCATCAGCTCCAGCGAACGCGGGTCGGCCCATTGCAGGTCGTCGATGAACAGCACCAGTGGCGCATCACCGGCCGTCAGCGCCACCACCAGGCGGCGCAAGGCCAGCTCGAAGCGGATGCGGCTGGCATCGCCCCCCAGCTCGGGCGCCGGCGCCTGCGGGCCGATCAGCTGGGCCAGCCAGGGCAGCGCGGGGGTGAGCACACCGGCCATCGCCCCCAGTTCGGCGCGGATGGCGCCGGCCACCGCTTCGCGCGCGGCGGGCAGCAGCAGGCCGCAGCCGGCCAGCGCTTCGTCCAGCGCGCCCAGCAGCGGGGCCAGCGGCGACTGGCTGCCGTACTGGTTGAACTTGCCGGCGGCCACCCGTGCGCCCAGCGCGCGCATGGCCTGGCAGGCGGCCTGCACCACCGAGGTCTTGCCGATGCCCGACTGCCCCTCCACCACGGCCAGCACCGGTTGCGCGCTGCTGGCCGCGCTGCAGGCATCGCGGCGCCGGTCGGCGGCGGCCAGGGCCTGCAGCATGCGGTCGCTCTCGTGCGCACGGCCGATGCGGTCGGCCGGCAGCTGCCAGCAGGCCGGGCGCCCCAACGCCAGCGCACCGTTGTGCGCCGTGCCGCGCACCAGCACCTGGCACAGCGCCTGCGCGCTGCGAAAGCCGCCGGGGCCGCCGGCCTGCCACAAGGCCAGCAGCACCTGCCGCATGAAGCCATCAACCGGCAGGGCCTGCAGGCGCGCCAGGGGTTCGTCGGTGGCGCCAGGGGCCGGCGCTTGCAGCCAGCTGCGGTCGCCGGTCAGGCGCCAGGCCAGCAGGCCGCCCAGTGCGGCCAGGTCGGCCGCGGCGGCGGGCAGCGGATGGGCGGGGTCGGTGGCCCGCACGAAGCCGCCATGGTCAAGATCGGTGAGCCAGGCCTGGGCACTGACCGGCTGCCACAGCACCGTCTCGGGCGACAGCCGCCCATGCACGATGCCGTGGCGCTCCAGCGATTGCAGCACCCGCCCCAAGGCCAGTGCCAGGGCCAGCACATCGGCCTGCGGGGCGGGAGCCGTGGCCTGGGCCGCAAGCGTCTCGGGCCAAGCGTCCAGGTCCAGCGATTCGCGGTAGAGCAGGCCGTGGGCATCGGCCTGCAGGGCCAGGGGGCGGGGGCAGCCCGCGCCATCGAGCGCGGCGCTGAGCAAGGCATGGCGCCGCAGGCAGGCGCGTTGCACACGTTCGGCGAAAGACCAGCCGACCTTGCACACACGGCAGACGATGGCGCCTTCCTGGGCGAATTGCCAATTCAGCAGCAGTGGCCATCCGGGCAGGGCGTGCAAGACAAAGTCTCCAATCCCGCGACGAATTGCGATGCCAATGGCATGGCTACTGCTGACTGAATGACCGCAATCGCGCTGATTTCACTTTAGCCAATTCACACCAGGCGATTGCAGTTTTTTGAGTCGCCCTTACAGCTCCGAGGTCAGGAACTTCAGCGTGGTGCCGCCTTCGGCGGTGACGATCCAGTGGTCGCTGTCCCAGCTCACGCTGCCCAGGCCCCAGGTCACCAGCGGCAGGGTGTAGCGCTTCCTGGGCAGCAGCCAGGTCACGTCCTTCAGGCCTTGCGCATTGGTGGCGGTGTAGGTGCTGAGCGAGCCCAGGTTGCTGGTGCTCCAGCTGGTCTGCAGCCGCCGCTGTGCGAAGTCGGCCACCTGCGCCATCGTGTACCAGCGGAAGCGGTTGGACAGCTGCAGCCCGTCGGCGCGGTTGAGCAGCGCGTTGATGGGCTTGAGGTGGCCGGCCGCGCCGGGCGGATGGTTGTAGAACATCCGGTTGGTGCGGTGGTTGACCACGAAGCTCTGCAGATCGATCAGCCACTGGCCCGATTGCTGGTCGCTGATGCCGAAGTCGTCGAACTCTTCGAAGGTGGCGTACTTGCCGTTGGGCGTGACCGGAATGGCCCACAGGTTGCGGGTCAGGCGGGCGCCGTCGCGCCAGGGCCGCACCGCCGGTGCGCCGCCGTCGCCCACGGTGTAGTAGGCCACCACGCCGCGGGCTTCCAGCCATCGCACGGCCCAGGCGGGGTTGTTGCCGGTGGGTGCCGAGTACTCGCGGATCTTGCGGCCGGTCACCTTCTCGATGGCGTCGAAATTCTTCGACAGCAGTGTGGTCAGGTCGGGTGAATTGGCTTCGTTGGCAAAGGCGCCCCAGTAATCGTGGATCCAGCCGCCGTGCGAGCCGATCTCATGGTTCACCGGCAGCGAATAGGCATAACGGCCGACGTTGCCCAAGCGGCGCAGCAGGTCTTGCGACTGGGCATTGCCGTCCAGGTTCATGCCGTTGCCGTCGCCGAAATTGATGACGTCTGGCCCCGCCGTCAAATGGATGCTGAAGGCGCCGCGGCGCAGCACGCTGGTCTTGTCGAGCAGGCCCTTGATGTCCGTCAGCAGGTCGTCGCCGTCGTCGATGTGCCAGTTGTAGATCAGGCCGCCACGGCCGCGCGGCTGCGCCGACAGCGTGGTGATGCGCACCTCATCGCGCGCGAACTGGCTGAGAAAGCCGTGCAGCGGCGCGCTGTCGGTGCCCACCGCCTTGAAGTAGCCCAGCGGGATGTTGACGAACAGCACCTGCCCGCTGCCGTAGCTGCGCTTGCCGGCCACCACGCCGTGGTCGGGCGACGACAGATACACCGTGCCCGGGAACTGCCCGGTGGTCACGTAGCTGAAGTAGCCCAGCGCGCCGTAGCCATAACCGCTGATGGTGTGCAGCGAGGTGTCGGTGCTGGTGCTGGACACGTTGCGCTCCAGGGCCACCGTGCCGTCGCTGCTCAGCACCGCTTCCACCTCGTCGTTGCCGCGCAGCCAGTTGTCGAAGCTGAGGAAGGCGGTGGCCGCGGTGGCCAGCGTCTGGCGGGTGCCCAGGCGGGTGGCGGACGAGGTCTCGGTGCCGATGCCCAGCACGTCGCGCAGCGCGCGCAGCCGCAGCCGGCGCACGTTGGCCGAGCCGTCGTCGATCCAGCGGTGGCGGCTGCGCACCGTCTCGCGCATGGCCTGGGTGGCGCCGGGGTCGGCCACGGTGGCGGGCACGTAGGCGGCGGCAGTCACACCGGCCACGCTGGTCACCGGTGCATACGGGGCGTACTTGCCCGGCGGGATGGACAGCGCATCCAGCCGTGCCTTGGTGCCCACCACCGGACCGAAGCCCACCATCGTGGCGGCGCCGCTGCCGTTGTTCCAGTTGACGTAGTTGACGCCCACCATGTCGGAAAAGCGCGAAGGGCCGGTCAGCGGGTAGAAGCCGGCGTCGGTCTGCGCACCGGCGTCGTACACCAGCATCAGCTTGCCGCCCAGGTAGGCGTACTGCTTGACGGCGGCCACCACCGCATCGCTGGCACGGATGTGGGCGCTGTCGGGCACGATCAGCCCGCCGATGTTGGCCGCGGCATTGCGGCCCAGGGCCAGGAAGGCCGAGTCGGTGATCACGTCCAGGCGGATGCCTTCTTCGGCCGCCGAATCGGTCCACACCTGCACCTGCCAGCTGCTCAGGCTGGCGCCATCGGGCACCAGCATCGTCAGCCGGTCGCGCGGCGGGCCGGCCAGTGCGGCGGTGCAGGCGGTGGCCAGCAGCGTGGGGGCCAGCAGGCGGGCCAGGCCGCGCTGCAGCCGTGCCAGGCGGCTGCTGTGGATGGGGGTGGGGTGCATGGTTCCTCCTTCTTCAGTGGGTGGTCGGGGTGCAGGGAATCAGGGGCGCGCCACCGGCGGGGCCAGCCAGAGCAGCCACAGCAGGTCGCCGATGTGAAAGGGCGGTGCAAAGCCCGCCGGCCCCAGCCAGGCGCTGCGGGCGCGGGCCAGCCAGGCGCGGGCGCGTTCGTCGTCGCCGGTGCAGCGGGCGGCCACGGCCACGGCGGGCCACCAGAAGCCGTCGGGGTCGACGCTGCGGCTGCTCCAGTCCAGCGGCGGCTGCTGCCAGCCCTGGATGGCACGGCGCCAGGCCTCGGCATTGCGCTGCGCATCGCCGACGCCCCATAGCAGCGGCCAGGCCTGGGCCATGGTGTCGGGGTACCAGCGCGGCGGGCGCGGGCGGGCGGGCGTGCCCAGGCTGACGCGCCACCAGCCGGCGTCGGCCTGCCACAGCCGCTCCTGCATGGCGGTGGCCAGCCGGGCGGCCATCTCCTCCTGGTGGCGCTGGCCGGCTTCGTCGGCCCACAGGGCGCGCAGCAACCGGCCCCAGGCCAGGCGCGCGGCCAGCACTTCCACCTGGTCCATGGTGTAGACCACGCGGTGCAGCGGCTTGGCCAGCGTCAGCCCGTCGCCCAGGGTCAGCCGTTCGATGGCGGCGGCGGCCTGCGCCAGCGCATTGCGCACCGGCGCTTCGGCCAGCACCGCATCGGCGCCCTGGCGCTGCATCGCATCGGCCAGCAGCAGCAGCGAAGCGGCGGTGCTGTCGTCAGCGTCCACGTGATGGCACAGGCTGCGTGCCAGGTCGGGCGGGCAGGGGGTGGCGGTGGCCTGGCCTTCACGCACCCAGTGGTCCAGCACCACGCCGGCCGAAGCGCCGCCGGTGGCCGCATGCCGGGCCTGCCAGCGCAGCCAGTCGGCGGCCAGCGGCAGCGTGCCCGGCGCGTCCACCGCCAGCGCGCCCAGCACCGCCAGGTTGGCCTGGTAGGCCGAAACCTGCTGCCAGGCGCGGCCGGCGCCGTCCACATGGCCGGCGGCCAGGCTGTGGCGCAGCGCGCCATGCCTGGGCTGACCGGGCGCCTGCACCGCCAGCCGCTGCAGCATCTGCAGGCCGGCATCGCGCAACGCCGGCTCCACCAGCGGCGCGGCGGCACAGCCGCCTTGCACCGGCACGGCGGCCAGCGCGGTGGCGCCGGCGGCCAGCCAGGCGGCCAGGCCGGTGGCCAGCCGGCGCAGCGGTGGGGTGGTGCAGCGTGGCTTCATGCCAGGTCCAGCGCGGGCCGGCGCCAGCTCATGCCCCAGCCGTACAAGGCCACGAAACCCAGGATGGGCAGCATCACGCCGCCCAGCAGGTGCAGCACCGGCATGGCCACCAGGCCCAGCAGGACCACCAGCGCCGCATGGCAGGCGTACTGCAGCGGCGTGAGCACCAGCACGAAGAGCAGCGTCAGCAGCGTGAGCAGCACCCGGTGCCACCAGGCCACCGGGAAGATGTAGAAGGTGGCCAGGTGCAGCCAGGGCGTCAGCAGCATCAGCATCCAGGCCTGGCGCAGGCCGCTGCCCACGTGGCTGCGCACCGAATGCGGAAAGCTGGCCGGCCACAGCACGAAGAACAGCAGCGCGGCGCCATGCGTCAGCGCCACGAAGCGCAGCAGGAAGGTCAGCGGCCGCGCTGCATCGGGCAGGCGTGCGGGCAGCCACCACAGCAGCACCAGCGCCACTGCATGGCCCAGCACCGCCAGGCCGGTGAGGCCGCGCAGGCGCACTTCCAGCCCCGGCACCGCCAGCGTGGCCACCTCGCCGCCGCCCACCGCGGGCGTGAAGTCGCCGGGCAGGGCCAGGCCCCGCATCCACCACAGCAACACGTCGCTCCAGGCCTGCGCCACCCAGGGCTGCAGCCGCAGCAGCGCGACCGTGAAGGCCGCGGCCAGCAGGGCCCCGGCCAGCAGCCGGCCCGGCGGCAGGCGCAGGCTCCGGATGGAGCGGTGCGGCAGGATGGTGCCGCCGCGGTGGCCGCGGCGGTGCAGGTCAGGAGGCAGTGCGGCGGGCATGGGGGTCACCATTGGTAGAAGAGGCCCAGGCTGAGCGAGGTGCGGCGGTACCCGCGGGAGCTGCCGTTCACGTACTGCTCAACCATGCCCGTCATGCCCCACAAGGGGCCCAGCCACAGCCGGCCGGTGAGGCTGGCCGAGTGGCTGGGAAAGTTGGCGATCTGGCGCTCGGGGCCCACCGCCTGGTAGGCCTCGCGGCCGCGCGACCAGCGCAGGCTGAGGTAGTAGTCGCCTTCCAGGCCCTGCGTGGCGGCCAGGTAGGGCATGGCCGAGCGCACCTGGCCGGGCTGGCTGATGTTGAGCACGGTGCCGGCCTCGAACGACCAGCCGCCGGGCAGGTAGGCCGCGCCCGAGACGCGCCAGCCACCGTCGCTGCGGCCACCTTCGTAGCGTGCGTCGTACCAGCCCAGGCGGGTGACCCAGGCCAGTTGCTCGCCCCAGGCGCGGCCCAGGTCCAGGTCGATGCGCCGCTGCGGCCAGATCGGGCCGCCATGGCCGGCCGCAAACGCCGCCGACGCATTCCAGCGCGGCGACAGCACATGGGTGTAGCCCAGCGCCACCAGGCCGCCATGGGCACCGAAGCGCTG
>NZ_CAXFDV010000595.1:0-4205 GCF_964001545.1 uncultured Aquincola sp. | reverse complement strand
GCCGGTGGCGGCGCAAGGCCTGGCCCTGGTGGTCGACCGCGTGCGCAACCCGCGGCCGGAAGACAACCTCAGTGGCTCCCTGCAGCTGGAGCTGTGGGCGCTGGACCAGCCCTGCCGCGGCGGCCCCTTCAGCGGGCGCTGCATCGCCTCGCTGGCCCTGGGCGCGCTGCCGGGCCAGGCCGAAACCGGCCCGCTGGCCATGCCGGTGGCGGCCACCGCGGCCGATGCACAGCGCCCCTGGGGCCTGATGCTGCGCGAGTGGACGGCCGTGGGCTACGTCACCCGCGATTGCGCCGACGTGGCACCACCCCACGGGCTGGCAGCGCCGGCGGCTGCGGGCAAGGCGGATGCCGTTGAGCCGCCCGCAGCGGAGCCCGCGTACGCGCTCGCCCTGCCGCTGACCGCGCCTGCCCCGCCGCTCACCGCGCCTGCGGCGCTGCTGCCCCCCGGCGGCGCCCCGCGCCCCGCCACTGGGCGCCCCGTGCCGCCCCAACGCGCGCAGCCGCCTCGTTTTGCGGCCCGGGTGAAGGCCAACCTGCGCCAGTTGCTGCAGGGCTGACCCCGCCCCCAGGGCGCCCGCGCACGCGCGGTCGCCGCGGATCACGCTACTTCGCAGATGAGAATCATTTGCGATAGCATCCGGGTCCTTCCGCCAGCCGCCGCTCGCCCACCGCCACTGCGCCTGCACCCCCGCGTGCGCCAGTGCCGGCGTTGCTGCGGGCTGCTCACAGGCCCGGCCGGGCGCCTGCGCAGGCGCGCCATGGCCCGGGGCAGGCGTCCTTCTGCAGGACCCCCGCATGACGAGCCACCACCGCCGCGCCAGCCGTACCCCGCTGGCCTGCGCCGCCACCGCCACCTTGTTGCTGGGCGCATGGCCCCCGGCCTTTGCGCAAAGCGCCACCGCCGTCGCAGCCGCGCCCGAGGCGCCGGTGACGCAGGTGCTGATCACCGGCAACGCCGACCGCCAGACGGCCACCGGCCCGGTCAAGGGCTACAACGCCCGCCGCAGCGCCACCGCCACCAAGACCGACACGCCGCTGTCGGAAACCGCGCAGTCGGTGACCGTGATCACCCGCGACCAGCTGGTGGACCAGGCCGCCACCAACCTGCAGGACGCGCTCAACTACGCGGCTGGCGTGCGTTCCGACGCCTACGGCCTGGATTCGCGCAGCGACGGCTTCCGCATCCGTGGCGGCAATGCCGACGAGTACCTGGACGGCCTGCGCAAGAACTTCGACTACTACACCAGCAACACCCGCACCGACCCGTACACGCTGGAGCGCATCGACGTGCTGCGCGGCCCGGCGGCCATGCTGTTCGGCCAGGGCTCCACCGGCGGCGTGGTCAACATGGTGAGCAAGCGCCCGCTGGACGAGGCGCAGGGCGAGGTGGGCCTGCAGATCGGCAGCTTCCACCGCCGGCAGGTGCAGGCCGACCTCACCGGCCCGCTGACCGCCGACGGCCAGTGGCTGTACCGGCTGGTGGCGGTGGCGCGTGACGCCGACACCCAGGTGGACCAGGTGCGCGACGACCGCGGCCTGCTGGCGCCCAGCCTCACCTGGCGGCCCAGCGACGCCACCTCGCTGACGCTGCAAGGCCTGGTGCAGAACGACAAGAGCGGCTCCACCTCGCAGTTCTTCCCGTGGTCGGGCGTGATCACCGCCAACCCCAACGGCCGGCTGCCCACCAGCCGCTTCATCGGCAACCCCGACTGGGACCGCTACGACTCGCAGCGGCGCACGCTGGGCTGGTTGTTCGAGCACCGCTTCGACAACGGCTGGCGCCTGAACCAGGGCCTGCGCTACAGCCGCAACACGGTGGATTACCGCACCACCTATGGCGACTCGTTCTCGCTGCCGGGTGGATGGAACGCGGACCCGCAGGGCCAGCGCCTGCTGGGCCGCTACGCCAGCGCCACCTACACGCAGACGCGGCTGCTCACGCTCGACCAGAACCTGCAGGGCCGCGTGACCACCGGCGCCGTGCAGCACGACCTGCTGGTGGGCCTGGACTACGCCCGCTACCGCAAGACGGGCACCAGCGGCTTCGCCGGCTCCGACCCGGCCCAGGTGCCGCTGATCGACGCCTACAACCCGGTGTACACGCCCTTCACGCCGCCGGAAAGCGTGGCCATCGATCCCTCCACCCAGCGGCAGCTGGGCGTGTACCTGCAGGACCAGATCCGCTTCGGCGAGCACTGGCTCATCACCGCCGGCCTGCGCCACGACCAGGCGCGCAACCAGACCGACGGCCAGGACGACCAGAACAGCAGCGCCACCACCAAGCGCCTGGGTGCGATGTACAACATCGCCGGCGGCTGGTCGCCCTACCTCAGCTACAGCGAGTCGTTCACGCCGGTGGCCAACATCGGCAACCAGCGCTTCAAGCCGCTGCGAGGCAAGCAGTGGGAAGCGGGCGTCAAGCACGAATCGGCCGATGGCCGGCTGATCGTCAATGCCGCGGTGTACGACCTGCGCGAGAAGAACCAGCTGGTCAGCGACCCCAGCACCAACTTGTCCAGACAAGTGGGCGAGACCCAGGCCAGCGGCGTGGAGCTGGAAGTCAAGGCCGCGCTGCGCAAGGACTTCGACCTGGTGGCCAGCTACACCTACACCAACGTCGATGAGCCGCTGGAAGAGGTGCCGCACGACCAGGCCTCGGTGTGGGGCAAATGGCGCTTCATGGTGGCCGGGCAGCCGGGGTTTTCGGTGGGCGCGGGCGTGCGCTACAAAAGCAGCTTCCACGACGGCGCAGCGCCCACGGTGCCTTCGGTCACGCTGCTGGACGCGATGCTGGCCTGGGAGAACACGCACTGGCGTGCCGCGCTCAACGTCAGCAACCTGACCGACAAGACCTACGTGGCCACCTGCCTGGGCCGCGGCGACTGCTGGTTCGGCGCGCGGCGCAACGCGGTGGCTTCGCTCACCTACCGCTGGTAGGCGCGGCCGGGGCGTCGGGCACGTCGCTCTGCAGGCGCGGCAGCTCGCGCGGCGGCGCTTGAGGCGCCTGCCGCGGTGGCTCGGCCACCGCTTCGTCCGCGGCCGTCGGCCAGGCCGCTGCCATCGCGGCCGCCACGTCGTCGTCGGTGGCGGGCAGCGGCGCTGGCGGGGGCGACACCGGCACCGCCTGCTGCACCACCGGCAGGGCGGGTGGCGCCGGCACGGGCGCAGGCGCGGGCCGTGGCGCGGGCGCTGCCACACGGGGCGGTGGCGCGGGCGTGGCCGCCGGGCGCGGCATCGGCGGCAGCGGAATCTGCTGCCAGTCGCCCCACAGCGGCTGCCGTTCGCCGGGGCCGGCCAGGGGCAGCTCTTCCACCAGTTCGCCGCGGGCATCGGCAATCACCACCCGGTGCGATTGCGAGTTGGCCGCCAGCGCGCGGCCGAAGCGGCGCAGCCGGTCCAGGTCGGTGTGCCAGATGCGGCCTTGCAGGCTGAGCCGGCCATTGGCGTCGCGCGTGACCTCGATCACCCGGTACACCGGCTGGCTGCCGAAGCGGCGCAGCGCGGCCGGGAAGGCGGCGCGGGGCAGTGGCATCGCCGTCGGCGTGCCGTCGAGCGGAGCGGGGGCGGTGTCGCGGGGCGGCATGACGTGACTCATCGGCCCGCGCCTTCGCCGCTGAAGCGGCAGAACACTTTGTTTCCGCCGCCGCCGATAGACTGCGCCGATGTCCTTGCCGCACACCATCTGCATCGAGCCAGGCGCTTACAGCTTCACGGCCCAGCCCGACCAGACGGTGCTGGCCGCGGCGCTGCAGGCCGGGGTGCCGTTGCGCAGCGCCTGCCGCAACGGCAGCTGCCGCGCCTGCCTGTCGCAGCTGCTGGCGGGCGAGGTGCACTACGTCATCGACTGGCCTGGCATCAGCCGTGAAGAACGGGCCGAGGGCGCGGTGTTGCCCTGCGTGGCCCAGCCCCGCAGCGACCTGCGGCTGCAGGCCGGCCGGCTGGTGTGGGGCTGAAGCGATGGCACACCTGACCCCGGCCGATGAAACGCCCCTGCTGCAGGCCGCTGCGCAGGCCCGGCTGCAATCGCATTCGCCGTATTCGCGCTTTGCGGTGGGCGCCGCCCTGCTGGACGAACAGGGCCGGCTGCACCTGGGCGCCAACATCGAAAACGCGGCCTACCCCGAAGGCCTGTGTGCCGAAGCCGTGGCCCTGGCCCACCTGGTGATGGCCGGCGGCCGGCGCGTGATGGCGGCGGCCGTGGTG
>NZ_CAXFDV010000594.1:0-7085 GCF_964001545.1 uncultured Aquincola sp. | reverse complement strand
GAGCTGCACGAGTTCTTCGCCCGCTCGCGCCGCAGCTTCTTCGCGGGTGAGCCGGCGGGCGACGACCTGGTCTGGCTGCGCGGCTTTTGCCGCCGCTGCCGCGACGTGGAGCGGGGCGCCGCATGATCCGCTTCGACACGCCCGCCTGGCTGTTGCTGCTGCCGCTGGCCGCCTTGCCCTGGCTGCTGCGCCAGCGCGATGCGATGCCCAACACCTGGCTGGCCACGCTGCCGCGCGACCTGGCCTCCGACGGCCTGGCGCTGGCGCTGGCCGGCCTGGTGCTGGCGCTGGCCGAGCCCTACCGGCCCGAGTACACGGTCGAACGGGTGGGCCGCGGCGCCGAGATCGTGCTGGTGCTGGACCGCAGCCGCAGCATGGACCAGGGCTTTGGCGGCGCGCGTGCGGCCGGCGCGCCGGTGCGCGGCACCGGGCCCGAGGCACTGGACTACTACTCGCGCCTGCGCGCCGCGCAGAACCGCGAATCGAAAGGCCAGGTGGCGCGCCAGCTGCTCGGCGACTTTGCTAGTCGGCGGCCGGACGACCGCTTTGGCATGGTGCTGTTCAGCACGCTGCCGATGCGGGTGCTGGAGTTCACGCAGAAGCCCGAGGCCATCCAGGCCGCCATCGCCGCCGGCAACATCGGCCGCGGCCTGAGCGAGACCAACATCGGCCTGGCGCTGGAAAGCGCGCTGGGCTACTTCAACGACCGGCCGTACACCGGCTCGCGCATCGTGATGCTGGTGTCCGACGGTGGCGACCGGCTGGACGCCGCGATCCGCGACCGCATCAGCCACCTGGTGCACAAGCACCGCGTGGCCATCTACTGGATCTACATCCGGTCGGCGATGAGCGCGGGCCTGAAGCCCGCAGAAGCCGACAACCCGGCCGCGCCCGTGAATGCCGAGGCGGCGCCCGAATACTTCCTGCACCGCTTCTTCGAGCAGCTGGGCACGCCGTACCGCGCGTACGAGGCCGACAACCCCGAGGCGCTGCAAAAGGCCATTGACGACGTGAACCGGCTGGAGAACCTGCCCATCGTCTATGAAGACGTGGTGCCCCGTCGCAGCCTGGCGCCCTGGGCCCTGGGCGCGGCCCTGCTGGCCGTGCTGCTGTTGCTGGCCGCCCGCACCCTGGAGATACGCCGATGGGCCTGAAGGCCGATTTCGCCACACGTGGCCGCACCCGCGCGGTGTGGCTGGCCCTGCTGGCGGTGGCATTGCTGGCCGCGCTGCAGGCCGCCTGGTGGTGGCGCGATGCGGGCGCGAACCAGCGCATCGAGGCGCTGGCGCTGGGCGCGGCTCAGGCGGCGGCGCAGCCCGGCGCGGCTTCAGGCGCCGATGCCTCGGCCGCCGCGCCCGGCGACGATGCAGCGCCCGACCTGCGCTTTGCCGCCGCCTACGGCAGCGCCCAGCGCGCGCGGCAGCAGGCCTCGGCCACCGAGCGCGAGACCGCGCTGGCCCGCTACCGCCCGCTGCAAAACGACACGCCGCTGGGCCAGGCCGCCCGCTACAACAGCGCCAACCTGCTGCTGCGCCAGGCGATGGAAGTGCGCGCCACGCTGCAGCCCGGCCAGGCCATCGCGCTGCTGGAACTGGCCAAGGAAGGCTACCGCGACGTGCTGCGCCACGACCCCGGCTTCTGGCCCGCCCGCTACAACCTGGAGCGGGCGCAGCGTCTGCTGCCCGACGCGGAGGAAGAAGAGCCGCCGGTCAACGAGCCCGCGCCCGAGGCCGAACGCGCCGTCACCACCATGCGCGGCCACAGCGCGGGGCTGCCTTGAGGCCTGTGCCGGCCCGTTGGCGCGCCGCGGCCCAGGCGGGTTGGGCGCTGCTGCAGCGCCGGCAGGAGGCCGCGCTGCTGGCCCTCGCCGCGCTGCTGCTGCTGGGCTGCCTGCTGCCCGGGCACCTCACGCTGCAGCGCGCCCGCTTCGACCATGTGGTGGTGCTGGACATCACCCAGAGCATGAACGTGCCCGATGCGCTGGTGGACGGCCGGCCCGCCGCCCGCATCGACGCGGCCAAGCACGCCGTGCGCGAGGCCATGCTGGACCTGCCCTGCGGCTCCAAGCTGGGGCTGGGCGTCTTCACCGAGTACCGCACGCTGCTGGTGCTGGCGCCGGTGGAGGTGTGCGAGAACCTGGGCGAACTGCGCGCCACGCTGGCCAACCTGGATGGCCGCATGGCCTGGATCAACGGCAGCGAAGTGGCCAAGGGCCTGCACAGCGGGCTGGCGGTGGCCAAGCAGCTGGAAGACAAGCCCTCGCTGGTGTTCATCACCGACGGGCAGGAATCGCCGCCGCTGCACCCGCGCCACCGGCCCAAGCTCAACGGCGAGCCGGGTGAGGTGCCCGGCCTCATCGTGGGCGTGGGCCAGGCCCAGCCCTCGCCCATTCCCAAGCGCGACCCGCAGGGCCGGCCCATCGGCGTGTGGGGCGCCGACGAAGTGTTGCAGGCCGACCCGCGCAGCCGCGGCCGCAGCGGCAGCGTGGCCGGCGAAGGCATGGCCGACGATGCGGCCGGCCCCAGCGTCTCGGTGGGCGCCACCCCGGGCACCGAGCACCTGTCGGGTCTGCGCGAGCCCTACCTGCGCCTGCTGGCGCAGGAAGACGGCCTGCAGTACCACCACCTCGACGGCCCTCGCGGCCTGAGCGAGGCGCTGCGCGCCCCGATGTTCCAGCGGCCGGTGCCGGTCAAGCTGCCGCTGCGGGACGTGCTGGCGCCGCTGGCCTTGCTGGTATTGGTGCTGCCTTATGCATGGCAGCTGTGGCGGCGCTGGCGCGGCCGCCGCCCGCGGGCTAAGCCCGTGCCGCCCGCCGCCGGCGTGCGCGGGGCCTGAGCTGCTGCGTCAGCTGGTCCTGGCCCTGCTCGATCAAAAAGCGCTCGAAGGCGCTGGCCACCTGCGACAGCTGGCGTGAGGCCAGGCGCATCACGAACCATTCGCGCTGCACCGGGTTGTCGGCCATGGGCAGCAGCTCCAGAAGGCCGGCTTCCAACTCCAGCACGCAGGTGTGCATCGACAAAAAGGCCACGCCGAAGCCGGCCGCGCACATCTGCTTGATGGCCTCGTTGCTCGACATCTCGCTGCCGATGCGCAGCGGCAGCCGCGCGTCTTTGAACAGGCGCTCCAGCGTGGCGCGTGTGCCGGAGCCACGCTCGCGCACCAGCAGGTGCATGCCGGCCAGGTCGGCCAGGCCCATCTCGCCCTGCTTGAGCGTGGCATGGCCCGGCGCGGCCAGAAAGGCCATCGGGTGGCGGGCGAAGGGGCTGGCCTCGGTCTTCAGCTCGGCCGGTGGCCGGCCCATGATGGCCAGGTCGATGTCCTGGCCGGCCAGCATGCGCACGATCTCGTCGCGGTTGCCCACCTGCAGCTTCACCTTCACCTTGGGGTGCTCGTTGGCAAAGGTCACCAGCAGCGGCGGCAGCAGGTATTCGGCGGTGGTGACGGCGCCCACCCGCAGCGTGCCCGAGAACACGCCCTGCAGCGTGGCCATCTCTTCGCCCGCCTCGCGCCACAGCTCGATGATGCGGGCCGCATAGCCGGCCAGCAGCTCGCCGGCTTCGGTCAGCCGCACGCCGCGGCCGGCGCGCTGCAGCAGCGGTGTGCGCGCCGACTCTTCCAGCGCGCGGATCTGGATGGAGATGGCCGGTTGCGTCAGGTGCAGTTCGTCGGCCGCCATCGACACGCTGCCCAGCCGCGCGACAGCATGGAACGCAGCCAGCTGGCGAAAGGTGGCGTTACGGGTGAGCGGCATGGCTACATATTAGTCGGGGCTTATGCCAGCGCCAGAAAGTTTAATTTTTATATGGAGGGTGAAATCTCTACATTGATCTCACGGCAGCACCGCCAGACCTCCACCACACCGAGGAGACCCCATGGGCAGCATGAGCGAAGCCAAGCAGATCACCGACACCAAGAAGCGCTATGCCGCCGGGGTGTTGAAGTACGCCCAGATGGGCTATTGGGACCCCGACTACGAGCCCAAGGCCACCGACATCCTGGCGCTGTTCCGCATCACGCCGCAAGACGGGGTGGACCCGGTCGAGGCCGCCGCCGCGGTGGCCGGCGAAAGCAGCACCGCCACCTGGACGGTGGTGTGGACCGACCGCCTGACCGCCTGCGACATGTACCGCGCCAAGGCCTACCGCGTGGACCCGGTGCCGGGCACGCCGGGCCAGTTCTTCTGCTACGTGGCCTACGACCTCAGCCTGTTCGAGGAAGGCTCCATCACCAACGTGGCGGCCTCGGTCATCGGCAACGTGTTCAGCTTCAAGCCGCTGAAGGCCGCGCGGCTGGAAGACATGAAGTTCCCGGTGGCCTACGTCAAGACCTTCAGCGGCCCGCCCACCGGCATCATCGTGGAGCGTGAACGGCTGGACAAGTTCGGCCGCCCGCTGCTGGGTGCCACCACCAAGCCCAAGCTGGGCCTGTCAGGCCGCAACTACGGCCGCGTGGTGTACGAAGGCCTGCGCGGCGGGCTGGACTTCATGAAGGACGACGAGAACATCAACTCGCAGCCCTTCATGCACTGGCGCGACCGCTTCCTGTTCGTGATGGACGCGGTGAACAAGGCCAGCGCCGCCACCGGCGAGGTCAAGGGCAGCTACCTCAACGTGACCGCCGGCACGATGGAGGAGATGTACCGCCGTGCCGAGTTCGCCAAGAGCCTGGGCTCGGTCATCGTGATGGTGGACCTGGTGGTGGGCTACACCGGCATCCAGAGCCTGAGCCACTGGTGCCGGCAGAACGACATGATCCTGCACCTGCACCGCGCAGGCCACGGCACCTACACCCGCCAGAAGAACCATGGCGTGAGCTTCCGCGTCATCGCCAAGTGGATGCGCCTGGCGGGCGTGGACCACATCCACGCCGGCACCGCGGTGGGCAAGCTCGAAGGCGACCCGATGACGGTGCAGGGCTACTACAACGTCTGCCGCGACACGCAGACGAAGGTGGACCTGCCGCGCGGCATCTACTTCGACCAGGACTGGGGTGCGCTCAAGAAGGTGATGCCGGTGGCCTCGGGCGGCATCCATGCCGGCCAGATGCACCAGCTGATCGACCTCTTCGGCGACGACGTGGTGCTGCAGTTCGGCGGCGGCACCATCGGCCACCCGCAGGGCATCCAGGCCGGTGCCACTGCCAACCGCGTGGCACTCGAAGCCATGGTCTTGGCCCGCAACGAAGGCCGCAACCTGCTGGAAGAAGGCCCGCAGATCCTGCGCGACGCAGCCAAGTGGTGCAGCCCGCTGGCCGCCGCGCTCGACACCTGGGGCGACATCACCTTCAACTACACGCCGACCGACACCTCGGACTACGTGGCCACGCCTTCGGTGGCCTGACAGGCCCGCCCGCACACCGCCAAGGAGCAACCCATGCGCATTACCCAAGGCACCTTCTCGTTCCTGCCCGAGCTGACGGACGCCCAGATCACCCGCCAGCTGGAGTACTGCCTGCAAAAGGGCTGGGCCATCGGCGTGGAATACACCGACGACCCGCACCCGCGCAACACCTTCTGGGAAATGCACGGCAACCCGATGTTCGACCTGCGCGACGCCGCCGGCGTGCTGCAGGAGATCAACGACTGCCGCAAGACCTTCCCTGACCAGTACATCCGCGTCACCGCCTTCGACAGCACCCACGGCACCGAATCGGTGGTGCTGAGCTTCATCGTCAACCGGCCCAAGGAAGAGCCCGGCTTCCGCCTCATCCGCACCGAAGAGCCCGGCCGCACGCTGCGCTACAGCATCGAGAGCTATGCCACGCAGGCCCGACCTGAAGGCAGCCGCTACGGCGGACCTTCAGCCACCCGCTGACACGCCCACCCACCAGGAGTAGCCCCGTGGACACGGCCACCGCCCCGCGCGCATTGTTCGAAAGCTCCGGCGTCAAGGCGCTGCTCGACCAGCTGGACGCGGAGCTGATCGGCCTGGCGCCGGTCAAGGGCCGCATCCGCGACATCGCGGCGCTGCTGCTCATCGACAAGCTGCGCGAGGAGCAGGGCCTGCAGAGCACGCCGCCCAGCCTGCACATGTGCTTCACCGGCAACCCGGGCACCGGCAAGACCACCGTGGCCCTGCGCATGGCCGGCGTGCTCAAGCAGCTGGGCTATGTGCGCAAGGGCCACCTGGTGGCGGTGACGCGCGACGACCTGGTGGGCCAGTTCATCGGCCACACCGCCCCCAAGACCAAGGAAGTGATCAAGAAGGCGATGGGCGGCGTGCTGTTCATCGACGAGGCCTACTACCTGTACCGGCCCGAGAACGAGCGCGACTACGGCCAGGAATCCATCGAGATCCTGCTGCAGGTGATGGAGAACCAGCGCGACGACCTGGTGGTGATCCTGGCGGGCTACAAGGACCGCATGGACACCTTCTTCGGCAGCAACCCGGGGATGGCGTCTCGCATCGCGCACCACATCGACTTCCCCGACTACAGCGAGGCCGAGCTGATGCAGATCGCCGAGCTGATGCTCACGGGCCTGAACTACCGTTTCGACGGCCCGGCCGCGCATGCCTTCGGCCGCTACCTGCACCTGCGGCGCCAGCAGCCGCACTTTGCCAATGCCCGCTCGGTGCGCAATGCGCTCGACCGCATGCGGCTGCGCCACGCCACGCGCCTGTTCGATTCGCAATCGGCGCTGAGCAAGGAGCAGCTGTGCACGCTGCAGGCCGAAGACGTGCTGGCGTCTCGGGTGTTTGGCGCGGCACCCACCGCGCCGGTCTTGCAGGAGGTGACGCGATGACCACCGAAGCCCTGATCCTGGACGTGGACGGCACCCTGGCCGACACCGAAGAGGCGCACCGCCAGTCCTTCAACACCGCCTTCGAGCAGATGCAGCTGGGTTGGCAATGGAGTGCGCCCACCTACCGCCGGCTGCTGGCCATCACCGGCGGCAAGGAGCGCATCGCCGCCTACATCGAAGAAGCGCAGCTGCCGCCCGCCCAGCGCAAGGCGCTGCTGGCGCGTGTGCCCGAGATCCATGCGCTCAAGACACATGTCTATACAAGCACCGCGCGTGAAGGCGGCATTGCCTTGCGCACCGGCGTGCAGCGGCTGCTGGACGAAGCCCGCGACGCCGGCCTGCG
>NZ_CAXFDV010000593.1:0-2886 GCF_964001545.1 uncultured Aquincola sp. | reverse complement strand
TCGGCCCAGCGCAGCACGCACAGCACGTCCTTCACATGGGCCGATTCCAGGAACTTGAGGCCGCCGAACTTCACGAACGGGATCTGCCGGCGGGTGAGTTCCAGCTCCAGCCCAGCGCTGTGGTGCGCGGTGCGGAACAGCACCGCCTGCTGCCTGAGCTTGAAGCCTTCTTCACGCAGCGCCAGCACCCGGTCGGCCACGCAGCGGGCCTGCTCGGCCTCGTCGGCCACCGTCACCAGCCGCGGGCGGGCACCGGCGCTGCGGTCGGTCCACAGCTGCTTGGCATGGCGCTCGGGCGCCTGCGCGATGACGGCGTTGGACGCGTCCAGCAGCGGCTGGGTGCTGCGGTAGTTGCGCTCCAGCGGCAGCACCCGCGCCGGCTGGCCGAACTGGTGCGGAAAGTCGAGGATGTTGCGCACATCGGCCGCGCGAAAGCCGTAGATCGATTGCGCGTCGTCGCCCACCACCGTCAGGCCGCGGCCGTCGGGCTTGAGGCCGTGCAGCACCGCGGCCTGCAGCCGGTTGGTGTCCTGATATTCGTCCACCAGCACATGGTCGAAGCGCGCGGCCACATGGGCAGCCAGCGCGGGCTCTTCCATCATCGCCGCCCAGTACTGCAGCAGGTCGTCGTAGTCCAGGCTGTGCTGCTGCAGCTTGGCGCGGGCGTAGGCCGCGAACAGCTGGTTCAGCTCGGCGGCCCAGGACTCGCACCACGGAAACGCGTCGCGCAGCACCGCGGCCAGCGTGCCCTGGCTGTTGACCACGCGCGAATAGATGGCCAGGCAGGTGCCCTTTTGCGGAAAGCGGCTGCGCGCCGCGGCAAAGCCGGCCTCCTGGCGGGCCAGGTTCATCAGGTCTTCGGCGTCGGCCCGGTCGAGGATGGAAAAGCGCTCGGGCAGGCCGATGGCCGGCGCATATTCGCGCAGCAGCCGGGCGCCGATGCCGTGGAAGGTGCCTGCCCAGGGCAGCGCGGGCGGTCGGGTGGAGGCGGGCAGCGCCAGCGCCTGGTGCAGCGTGCGGCCCACGCGGTGCTCCATCTCGTGCGCGGCGCGCCGAGAGAAGGTGAGCAGCAGCAGCCGCTGCGGGTCGGCGCCCGCCATCACCAGCCGGGCCACGCGGTGGGCCAGCGTCATCGTCTTGCCGCTGCCGGCACCGGCGATCACCAGCAGCGGGCGGGTGTCGGGCTCGGCCAGGCCATGCTCCACCGCCTGGCGCTGCTGGGGGTTGAGCGCGGCAAAAGGGTCGGGGCGGGTGAGGACGGCAGACATGGCGGTAC
Organism: uncultured Aquincola sp.; assembly: GCF_964001545.1. NCBI lineage: Bacteria > Pseudomonadati > Pseudomonadota > Betaproteobacteria > Burkholderiales > Sphaerotilaceae > Aquincola > uncultured Aquincola sp. The sequence goes on along the minus strand of NZ_CAXFDV010000593.1, from coordinate 1,610 downwards.
GGCAGGACGGCATGGCCACTGTACATGCATCCAGCCACTGCGGGCGGCCACCCTGCTGTAACGACGGCCTCGGGTTCGGCGCGACAATGCGCCCCTGGGACACACCCTGCCTGCTGCGTGCTTGCACTCGGCGCGGCCGACCCCAGCTGAGCAGACGACACACCACAAGAAGCTTTTGATGAACGCGCCCCTGCGGCCCGCCGACATGGCCGGGCCTGATGCCGACACCGCCGCCGACACCCCTGCCCTGTTCTATGGCGGCAGCTGTCGGCTGCCGACGGAGATGGGCGAGTTCCGGCTGCATGGTTTCCGCGATGCCACCGGCCGCGAACATGCGGCGCTGACGGTGGGCGCCATCGACGATGGCCAACCGGTGCTCACGCGTCTGCACTCCGAATGCCTGACCGGCGATACCTTGTACAGCCTGAAGTGCGACTGCGGCCCGCAGCTTCAGGCGGCGCAGCAGGCCATCGCCACCGAAGGCCGCGGCGTGCTGCTGTACCTGCGGCAGGAAGGCCGCGGCATCGGCCTGGTGGACAAGATCCGCGCCTATGCGCTGCAGGACGCGGGCGCCGACACCGTGGAAGCCAACCGTCGCCTGGGCCTGCCCGACGATGCACGAGACTACCGCGTGGCGGCCGAGATGCTGAAGATCCTGGGCGTGTGCTCGGTGCGCCTGCTCACCAACAACCCGGCCAAGATGCAGGCGCTGAGCGACCTGGGCGTGGCCGTGACCGAACGCCTGCCGCTGCGCGCCGGCGAGAACCCGCACAACAGCAACTACCTGCTGACCAAGGCCTTGCGCATGGGCCACTGGCTGGGCGCGGCCGAAGAAGCCTGACGGTTATCCTCGCGGCTCTTGCCGGAGCCGAGATGACCCTGACCCCTCTTCGTGCCGCCGCCGCCCTGGCCGTGTGCGGTGCCCTGCTTCCCCTGGCCGCGCAGGCCGACAGTGCGGTGTCGTCCGCTTCCAGCGCCGGCTCGGCCTCGTCGGGCAGCGTCTCCGATTCGCTGCGCGGCTCCAGCCGCAGCTCCAACCGCGACGACAAGGTGGCCGACGGCGACTACCGCGTGATCGACGTGGCCACCGCGCCCGACCGGCCCGGCATGCTGCGGCTGACGCTGCAGGCCGAAGGCGCCGAATTCCAGCTCGACCTGCCGCAGCGCACCGGCGAACGCTCGCGCCTGCAGGCCGGCGACACGGTGCAAGCCCGACACCGCGCCTACGGCATCGAGTTCGCACGCGCCGACAACCGCGAACCGTTTTTCCTGGTGCTGGCCGACGACTGGCACCGCGAGCTGGCCTCGCGCCCGGTCGTGCTGTAAGCGCCGGTGGCTCTCAAGCGCCCGCTGGCGGCTGCGCTGGCGGTGGCCGGCTGGCTGCTGGCGGCCGGTGCGGCCCACGCCGGGTCACCGGTGTTCTGCGGCCGTGGCCCTGAACTCACGGCCCGCCAGCAGGACCGGCTGCTGCAGTTCGCGGCCCGCATCAAGCAGCAACTCGACGCCTCGGGCAGCCAGGTGGCGCTGGTCTCGCGCAGCGGGCTCGACCTCGACCGCTTCAACCTGCGCTATTCGCATGCCGGCATCAGCCTGAAGGCCAGCGCCAACGG
>NZ_CAXFDV010000592.1:0-6254 GCF_964001545.1 uncultured Aquincola sp. | reverse complement strand
TCCTGCAGGCTGGCGGTGGCGGCGGTGGACTCTTCCACCAGCGCGGCGTTCTGCTGCGTCATCTGGTCGAGCTGGCTCACGGCCGTGTTCACCTGGCCGATGCCGTCGCGCTGCTCGGCGGTGGCCACGGTCACCTCGCCGATCATGTCGGTCACGCGCTGCGCGCTGGTGACCACGTCGTTCATCGTGCCGCCGGCTTCCTGGACCAGCGTGGTGCCGTGCGCCACCTTCTCCACCGAAGCGGCGATCAGCGACTTGATCTCGCGCGCGGCCTCGGCCGAGCGCTGCGCCAGCAGCCGCACTTCACCGGCCACCACCGCGAAGCCGCGGCCCTGTTCGCCGGCACGGGCGGCTTCCACCGCGGCGTTCAGCGCCAGGATGTTGGTCTGGAAGGCAATGCCGTCGATGGTGCTGGTGATGTCGGCCACCTTGCGCGAGCTGGCATTGATCTCGTCCATCGTGGACACCACCTGCGACACCACCTGGCCGCCCCGGCGCGCGGCGTCCACGGCCGAGGCTGCCAGCTGGTTCACCTGGGCCGACATGTCGGCGCTTTGCTGCACGGTGGCGGTCAGCTCTTCCATCGAGCTGGCGGTCTCCTGCAGGTTGCTGGCCGTCTGTTCGGTGCGGGCGCTCAGGTCGTGGTTGCCGGTGGCGATCTGGCTGCTGGCGGTGGAGATGCTGTCCACCACGCTGCGCACGTCGTTCAGCGCCCGCTGCAGCGCGCTGCGCATGGTGTCGATGGCGCGCAGCAGCTGGCCGGTTTCGTCCTTGGCGTAGTGCTGCTGCGGCGTGCCGCTCAGGTCCATCGCGGCCACGGCGCTGGCCATGGCTTCGGCCTGGCGCAGCGGGCGCACGATGCTGGTGGCCAGCTGCCAGGCCAGCAGGGCGCCCAGCGCGGTGGCAAAGCCGGCGCAGGCCATCAGCAGCGTGGCGGTGCGTGCGGTCAGGTCGGCGCTTTCCTTGGCCGCCTGGTCGAGGTAGCTGCGCTGCAGGTCGGAGATGCGGGTGACCGCGGCCAGGTAGGCCTTGGAGGTGGGCTCGAAGCGCTCGTCGAACAACTTGCTGGCACCGGCCAGGTCACCGGCCTGCTTGAGCTTGCTCACCTCGTTGCGGGCGGCCAGGTAGGCGGTGCGCAGCTTGCCGGCTTCTTCGAAGAGCTGGCGCTCCTCGGGCGTGTTCATCGCCTTGTCGATCTGTTCCTGCAGCACGTTGGTGTCGGCGATCGACTGCTTGGTGGCAGGAGCGAAGTAGTCGATCAGGCTGTTGTCGCTGCTCTTGGCGATGGCCGCGGCGCGCTGCACGCCGGCGGTGGTGTTGCGCAGCCAGTCGGCGGTGGCGCGCTCGGTGCGGGCGTTGTCGGTGACCATGTGGTCCACCTGCACGCCGATCTGGCGCAGCTTGAAGAAGGCAAACAGGCTGCTGGCCAGGCACAAGGAGAGGATGACGCCCAGCACGACTGCAAGTCGTTTGCCGATCGACAGATTGTTCAAGAACATCGGTACTTCCTGGTCGATGATGCTGGCGGCCCCCTGTGGCAGCCAGCGGAACCATCGTTGTCGGCAGGAAGTGCCGAAAATGTAACTATTTCGGCCCGACTGTCCTTTCGGGCACACGGGTGGCCAGGGGCGGCGGCCGGTACCCGGGCTGGAAACGGCAGCCCGGGCCGAAGCGCGGCGCCAACGCTTCGCAGCGGTCGGCCACGGCCTGCGGCGTGGGCGCCTGGCCGGTGCTCAGCCAGGCTTGCAGCGCGTCCAGCAGGGCGGGGTACACCGGGTCGGCCAGGTAGCTGTGGGTGTCGTGCGCGGTGAAGGTCTGCACCAGGTGGCCGGCGGTACCGGCGGCCACCATGGTGCGGCGGAAGCTGTCGTCCATCTCGACAAAGGCGGTGGGGTCGTCGATGCCATGCACCGTGAGCACCGGCACCGGGATGCGGCCGGTGAGGTCGGTGTCGGCCGCGAAGCGCGCCACCGCGGCCGGGTCGGCGCGGTAGCGGGCCACCGCGGCGTTCAGCGCCTCGTCATCGGCCGAGCCGGTGTAGCGCACGCCCTCGTTGCTGAAGACGCTGCCGCCGCCGCTGCGGTGCTCGGCGATGTCCTGGAAATGCCAGGTGGCCCACGACAGGTGGCTGAACACCGACGAGGCCGGTATGCGGATGACCTGGGTCAGCGTGTCCAGCTTGCGCCGCTGCTCGGCCGTGCGCTGGGCGGCCGGCTGGTCCAGGCCCAGGCAGTCGTTGACGCGGCTGCGCAGCTCGGCCTGCGTCATGCGCGCACCGGCCGGCAGGCCTTGCCACAGCGGGTAGGCGGCTTCACCCGGGCGCGGATGGTTGCCGCACAGCGCCTGGTACACCACCCGCAGGTCGAGCCGGAACTGGTAGGCCTGGCTGCCGCCGGCCAGCACGCCGCTGGTCAGCAGCACCGCGTCGTAAGGGCGCCGGCCGGTGGCATCACGGGTGTAGGTTTCGGCGGCCTTGGCGGCCACGCTGGCGCCCCACGACTGGCCGTGCAGCAGCGTGCGGCGCGGCGCACCCACCTGCTGCACGAAGAGCTGGCGCAGCCGCTCGGTGTCTTCGGCGGCGGCGCGCACCGCCACGCCGCCCTGGCGGAAGCTGGAGCCGGCCCAGGCATAGCCGGCGCGCGGCATGATGGCCCAGCGCTGCAGGTCTTCCACCGTGCGGGCCAGCGTGGGCGCGCCCAGCGAAGGGCCGCCATGCGCATGCAGCACCAGGTCGCCCTGGCCGGGTTGCCAGCCGGCCGGCAGCGCGATCAGGTAGAAGGCGCCGGCCGAGTCGCGGCCGCTGAGGCAGCGGGTGCCCGGCGCCTGCTGCAGCACGTCGGCCGGGCAGGGCATCGGCGTGGCGGCGGCCTCGGGCGAGAACACCGGCACGTCGGCCGCGCCGGTGGAAGTTGCGGGGTCGGGTTGCCCGCCCAACTGGGCGCAGCCGGCCAGCAGCACCGCCAGTGCAGTGGCGGCCAGGGACATGCAGCGGCTGCGCATCATCGGGTACCTCCTTCAGCGGGGGCTCGGCGGCGCCGCACCCAGGCGCCCAGCGCGGCCAGGCCGCCCAGCATCAGCGCATAAGTGCCAGGCTCGGGCACCGGCGGCGCAAAGCCCAGCTGCAGGCTGGCCACACGTTGCAGCGCCAGCGCATCGGCCTGGCCGATGCCCAGGTCCCTGGCCGCGATCTCGGCGCCGCCCAGGCTGGCCGGATCGACGCCGGTGACGGTGCCGAACAGCGTGAGCGCGCTCAGGTACGAGCCGTACTTGCTGGCATGGGTGCCGTCGTCCCACCACAGGTCCACCTTGCCGTCGGTGGCGGCGTCGGGCGCATACATGTCGCGGGTGGCCACGCCTTCGGTCACCGCGCGCATGAAGCTGTCGCCCACCGGCGCCACGCCGGCAAAGCCCGGCTTGCTGGCGGCCAGGCCGTAGTAGGCGTCGTGCAGGTCGTTGGTCATCGCCTCCAGCGTGGGGTAGAACGAGGTGGCCGGCGTGGTGGTGAAGCTGACTGCGCCGGTGACTGGGTCGGTGACGGTGGTGAAGGGCGCGTTCACCAGGTTGGGCCGGGCCCAGGTCTGGTACAGGTACAGCTGGGTGTCGGCGCTGGCATTCGGGTTGGCCGGGATGTTGCGCAGCAGGTTGCAGGTGCCGGCGCTGGCGCCGGTGGCCGCCTGGCAGGCGGCGGTGCTGCCGCCGATCAGCTCACGCTCGCGGTAGCTGGTGGCCCGGCCGTCGTGCACGAAGCGCTCGATCTGGCCGGCATAAGCCTCGAAGTAGGCGGGGTTGGAAGCCAGCCCGGGCTGGCGGGGCAGCGCTTCGTCGCTTTGCTCCTGCAGCACCACCTGGTCCCACTTTTTGGAAGCGATGTTGCCGCGCAAGTCCCAGTCGGCCGGGTTGCTGTTGAGGTAGTGGCCGCGCAGCGAAGCCGCGTTGCGGGTGGACAGCGCCACGTCGTAGTCCAGCCCGGCCTGCACCGTGAACTGCTTGAAGATGCCGGCGACGCCGCCCCAGGGGTGCGGCTCGAAGGCGTTGCTGCCGGTGGCGTTGGCGGCCCACATCGCGGCGGTGAGGTCGGTGACGTTGCCGGCGTTGTAGCTCATCACCGGGTCGACCCGGCCGAAGGTGTAGCTGTTGCCCACGAAGAGGATGCTGGTGGCCGCCAGCGCGGGTGCGGTGGCCAGGCCGGCCAACAAGGCGGCTGCCGTGGTGGCCAGCGTGCCGATGGCGTGGACGGCGCGGCGGGTGGGGCGGTGGGCATGGGGCGGCATGTTGTCTCCTGCTGTGTTGTGCCCGCAGGCTAGGGGCAGCCGCCGCCAAGGTCAAATATACCGGGCGCGCCCTGCTGATACGATTTGCATATGGACTTGCGCCACCTGCGCTATTTCGCCGCCGTCGCCGAGGCGGGCCACATGACCCGCGCTGCCGCCGCGCTGGGCATCCAGCAGCCGCCGCTGAGCCAGCAGATCAAGGCGCTGGAAGCCGAGCTGGGCCTGCAGCTGCTGCGACGCCACCCCAAGGGCGTGAGCCTGACGGCCGGCGGCCGCGTGCTGCTGGCTGAAGCCAAGCGCCTGCTGGCCGAGGTGGAGGCGCTGCGCCAGCGCATGGCCCGCGTCGCGCGGGGCGAAGAGGGCCGGCTGGCGGTGGGCTTCACCAGCTCGGCCGCGGCCCATGCCTTCACGCCGCAGGCGCTGCGCGAATGTCGGCGCCGCCATCCCGGCATCGAGCTGGATCTGAGCGAAGACCACGCCGCCGCGCTGACGGAGGCGGTGGCCGCCGGCCGGCTGCACTGCGGCTTTCTGCGGGTGCCGGTGGTGCGCCCGCCCGGCCTGCGCTTTGCCACCCTGCTGGAAGAGCCGGTGCTGGTGGCACTGCCGGCCGACCACCCGTTGGCGGCCCGGCCCGAGCAGCCGCTGCGGCTGGCTTCGCTGGCCGGTGAGCGGCTGGTGCTGGTGCGCCGGCCGGGCGCGCCGGGCCTGTATGCCAACCTGCTGGCGCTGTGCCACAAGCAGGGCGTGGCGGTGACGGTGGCAGCGGAAGTGGAGCGGATGATGAGCAACCTCAACCTGGTGGCGGCGGGCGTGGGCGTGTCGGTGGTGCCGGCCTCGATGCGCGGCACCCATGGCGGCGCCATCGTCTACCGGCCGCTGGCTGGCGCCAGCGCACTGCGTGCCCCCTTGAGCCTGGTGTGGCGGGCGGGCGAAGAAGCCGGCGGCGAGGGTGAGGCGGTGGCTTCCTTCATCGCGCTGGTGATGGCGCTGGCCCAGGCGGGTCAAGCGCCCGCGGCGGCCCGCACGGCAGCGCGGCGCACGAAGGCGGCGGCCGCATGAGCTGGCGTTCACCCCGGCCGTGTGAACGGAGCGCTGGCGACCATGGGTTGCACCTGCTGCGGCGCCGCCAGCTGCTGGCCTGGGGCGCCGCGCCGCTGGCCGGTGGCCTGGCCGCGCTGGGGTCGGGCACGGCCCTGGGCCAGGGCTGGCCGGCCGGGCCGCTGCACCTGGTGGTGGCCTATCCGCCCGGCGGCGTCAGCGATGCGGCGGCGCGGCTGCTGGCCGAGCCGCTGTCGGCGCGCCTGGGCGTGCCGGTGCTGGTGGAACACCGAGCCGGCGCCGGCGGTGCGGTGGCGCTGGCCGCGCTGGCGCGCGCGGCGCCCGACGGGCAGATGCTGGTGTTCTCGGCCATCAGCCCGCTGACCAGCCCCGAGGCCGATGCCCCTGGCACCGTGGCGCTGCGGGCGCAGCTGGCGCCGGTGATGAGCGTGATGGCCACGCCGGTGCTGGTGGCCGGCACCTCGGCCCTGGCGGGTGACGACTTCGCGGCACTGCTGGCCGCCGCCCGCCGGCCCGAGGGCCTGCGCTGGGCCACCTCGGGCCCGCGCACCGTGGGCCACCGCGTGCTGGAAGCGGTACTGCGTGCCGCGGGTGGCCAGATCACCCACGTGCCTTACAAGGGCGGCGGCCAGCAGATCACCGATGCGTTGGGCGGGCAGTTCGAGGTGCTGTCCACCAACGTGGGCCCGCAGCAGCTGGCGCATTGCCAGGCCGGGCGGCTGAAACCGCTGGCCGTGGGCGCGCCGGCCCGGCTGCCGGTGCTGCCCCAGGTGCCCACGCTGGCCGAGCTGGGGCTGCCGCAGGCCAACCTGGTGTCGCTGTTCGGCCTCTTCGCACCCGCCGGCACGCCGGGCATGCGGCTGCAGCGGCTGAACGAAGAACTCAACCGCGCGCTGCGCCAGCCCCCGCTGCGCGCCGCCCTGC
>NZ_CAXFDV010000591.1:0-9878 GCF_964001545.1 uncultured Aquincola sp. | reverse complement strand
TCGCGCGTCACGCCCGGGGCGATCTCGACGACCTTCAGGCCTTGCGGGGTCACGTCCATCACGGCCAGGTCGGTGATGATGCGGTTGACCACGCCCACGCCGGTCAGCGGCAGGGTGCACTGGGGCAGGATCTTGAGGTCCGTGCTGCCGTCCTTCTTGCGCGCCACATGCTCCATCAGCACGATGACGCGCGGCACGCCGGCCACCAGGTCCATCGCGCCGCCCATGCCCTTGACCATCTTGCCCGGGATCATCCAGTTGGCCAGGTCGCCCTTCTCGCTCACCTGCATCGCGCCCAGGATCGACAGGTTGATCTTGCCGCCGCGGATCATCGCGAAGCTGTCGTGGCTGCCAAAGATGCTGGAGCCCGGGATGGTGGTCACGGTCTGCTTGCCGGCGTTGATCAGGTCGGCGTCCACCTCGTCCTCGGTCGGGAACGGGCCGATGCCCAGCATGCCGTTCTCGCTTTGCAGCCACACCTCGATGCCGGGCGGCTGGTGGTTGGCCACCAGCGTGGGCAGGCCGATGCCCAGGTTCACGTAGAAGCCGTCCTGCAGTTCGGCCGCGGCCTTGGCGGCCATCTCGTCATGCGTCCAGGCCATGGTCAGGCTCCCTTCTTCTCGGCGAATTTTTCAGTGATGGTGCGCTTCTCGATGCGCTTTTCCGGCGTGGCATTGACCACGATGCGGTGCACGTAGATGCCGGGCAGGTGGATGTCGTCGGGGTCGATGTCGCCGGTTTCCACCAGGTGCTCCACCTCCACCACCGTCAGCTTGCCGGCCATCGCGCAGGCCGGGTTGAAGTTGCGCGCGGTGCGGCGGAACACCAGGTTGCCGCTTTTGTCGGCCTTGTAGGCCTTGACCAGCGCCACGTCGGGGTTCAGCGCCCGTTCCATCACGTACACATGGCCGTCGAATTCGCGGGTTTCCTTGCCTTCGGCCACCAGGGTGCCCACGCCGGTGCGCGTGAAGAAGGCCGGGATGCCGGCGCCACCGGCGCGCAGCTTCTCGGCCAGCGTGCCCTGCGGCGTGAATTCGAGTTGCAGCTCGCCGGCCAGGTACTGGCGCTCGAACTCCTTGTTCTCGCCCACGTAGCTGGAGATCATCTTCTTGATCTGCCGCGTCTCCAGCAGCTTGCCGAGACCGAAGCCGTCGACCCCGGCGTTGTTGGAGATCACGGTCAGGTCCTGCACGCCGCTGGCCTGCAGCGCATCGATCAGCGCCTCGGGGATGCCGCAGAGGCCGAAGCCCCCGACCGCCATCAACTGGCCACTCTTGACCACCCCATCAAGTGCCGCTGCGGCACTAGGGAAAACCTTGTTCATCTGCAAGCTCCTGGAACGGGACGGGCGAGCGTACTACGTATAGGATTAAGTAACAGATACGCAGAATCGCCTAAGGGCGATCGTGGAGGAGAGCATGGACAAGAAGCCGGGGCCTGTCACGGCCATGGACATCGGCGGCCTGCAGGCGGCACTGGCCGAGCTGTTTGCGCCGTGGGTGCGCGAGCTTGCGCTGCAGGTCACCGCCTGCGAGCCCGGCAGCGTGACGCTGCAGCTGCCCGTCACGCCCCACCACGTGCATGGCGGCGGCGTGCTGTGCGGCCAGACGCTGATGGCCGCCGCCGACACCGCGATGGTGCTGGCGGTGATGACGAAGCTGGGCGGCTTCCAGCCGATGACCACGGTGCAATTGCAGACCAGCTTCCTTCGCGCGGTGCCGGGCGATGCCGGCCATGCGGTGGTGCAGGCGCAGGTGCTGAAGATGGGCCGCAGCTTGGTGTTCGGCAGCATCGACATCCACACGCCCGACGGCCAGCTGGCCGCGCAGGCCACCACCACCTACGCGCTGCTGTAAGCCATGAGCGCGATCGCTGAACTGCCGCTGGACTACCGCACCGCGTTCGACCAGGCGCCGGTGGGCCTGGTGATGTCGCGCCACCGACTCATCGTGGACTGCAACCGCCAGGTGCTCGAGATCTTCGGCGCCACCCGAGAAGACCTGGTCGGCCATTCCTTCGAGCGGCTTTACCCCACGCACGACGAGTTCGAGCGCACCGGCGCCCGCATCATCGCCAGCCTGGGGCCGGGTGGGCGTTATGCCGACGAGCGGGTGATGAAGCGCCTGGGCGGCAGCGCGGCCGGCGAGCTGTTCTGGTGCCATGTGTCGGGCCGCGCGCTGGACCCCAGCCGGCCGCATGCGGCGGGCATCTGGTCGTTCGAAGATTTGTCGGCCCAGCGGCGGGTGGGCTGCGAACTCACCGCGCGCGAACGCGAAATCTCGGCGCTGCTGATCGACGGCCTGACCAGCAAGCTCATCGGCAAGAAGCTGGGCATCAGCCCGCGCACGGTGGACGTGTACCGTGCGCGGCTGATGCGCAAGTACTCGGCCGCCACTACGCCCGAGCTCGTGCACAAAATGCTGCGCGCCTAGAGTTGACCCCCAAGCTCGCTGCGCTCGCGCCCCCCCGAGGGGGAGCCAGTCCCTTGGGGCGGCCCGGCGGGACTGAGGTTCACCCCCAAGCTCGCTGCGCTCGCTACCCCCCAAGGGGGCCGCTCAGTCCCTTGGGGCGGCCCGGCGGGACTGAGGTTGGCCCCCAAGCTCGCTTTGCTCGCGCCCCTCGTAATACCCTTCACACGATGATCACCGTCCACCACCTCGAAAACTCCCGTTCGCAGCGCGTGCTGTGGCTGCTCGAAGAAATGGCCCTGCCCTATGAGCTGCGCCGCTACGAGCGCGACAAGCAGACCATGCTGGCGCCGCCCGAGCTGCGCCAGGTGCATCCGCTGGGCAAGTCGCCGGTCATCACCGATGGCGAGATCACCATGGCCGAGTCGGGCGCCATCATCGAGTACCTGACCCAGGCCTATGAGCAAGGCGCTGCGCTGGTGCCCGCACGCGGCAGTGCCGAGTGGCGGCGCTACGTGTACTGGCTGCACTTTGCGGAAGGCTCGCTGATGCCGCCGCTGCTGCTCAAGCTCATCTTCAACAAGGTGCGCAACTCGCCGATGCCGTTTTTCGTCAAGCCGATCGCACGCGGCATCGCCGACAAGGTGACGGCCTCGTTCGTCGACCCCAACCTGCAGCGGCTGCTGGCCTTCATGGACAACGAGCTGGCCGGCCGCCCGTGGTTCGCGGGCGAGCAGTTCACCGCGGCCGACGTGCAGATGAGCTTCCCGCTGGAAGCCGCCGCCGCTCGCGGCGGGCTGGACACGCGCTACCCCAACCTCACCACCTGGCTGGCGCGCGTGCATGCGCGGCCGGCCTACAAGCGGGCGCTGGACAAGGGCGGCCCGTACAAGATTCCTGGTTGAGCCCGCGCGTGGCGGTGGCGATCAGCCCCGCTGCGCCACGCGGTTGAGCAGCCCCACCAGCTGCTCGCGCTCGGCCGCTGACAGGTCGGCGGCGATGCGTTCTTCGTACTCGGCCATGCGCAGTCGCAGGGCTTCCATCTGGCTGCGGCCGGTGTCGGTCAGGGCCAGCAGGTAGCGGCGCCGGTCGCCGGCCACGGCTTGGCGGCACACCAGGCCGGCGGCTTCCAATGCGTCCACCATCTTCAGCGCGCTAGGCCCGGCGATGTCCAGGCTGCGGGCCAGCTTGGTCTGGTTCATGTCGGGATCCGACGCGATCAGCGACAGCGCCGTGACCCGTGCAGGCGTCAGGCCCAGGTCGCCCAGCATCTCGAAGAACAGCGTGTACATGCGCACCTGCGCCAGGCGCAGCGTGTAGCCCAGCGACCCGGTCTGCAGGTCGAACCGGGCCAGCCCGTCTTCGTCCTGCGCGGCAGGCACCTTCTTGCTTTTCGTGGGCACGCGACCATCTTTTGCCATCTGAAAATGAGTATAGCTATCGCTTACCCAGGCTCAGTCAAGCGAACCGCGTACGCCATTCGCACACGCCCGCGGACACAAAGCGTTAACACCTAGTGTCAGAAGGCCCACCCGCCAATTAGATTAAGCGCACCAACCATTAGCCAATGCAACTGTTTGCATAGGAGACAACCGTGCCGCGCTTGATCCAACCCCTTTCCGCGATGTCTTTGGCCCTGGCTGCGCTGCTGGCCGCCCACAGCCCGATGGCAGCTGCACAAAGCAGCAACGTCACCATCTACGGCGCCTTGGACGCCTACGTGGCGCGGCAGGATGGTTCAGGCGCTTCAGCGCGCCATGTCCTGAACAGCGGCTTCAACCCCAACAACCTGGGTTTCATGGGCCGCGAAGACCTGGGCGGCGGCCTGGCCGCCGGCTTCACGCTGGAAGGCCAGCCGGTGCTGGACACCGGCACCATGGGCCAGGGCGGCAAGTTCTTCGGTCGCCAGTCCAACCTGTGGCTGGAAGCCGCCGGTTATGGCCGCCTGACCGTCGGGCGCCTCCACCTGCCGGGCCGTTCCTTCGCCATCAAGTACAGCGCCACCGGCTGGCTGGCGGTCGATCCGCTGGGCAACATGGCGTTGTCGGTGGGCAGCATGTTCGGCCCGCTGATGAACAGCGACAGCGTGGGCAGCCGGGTGAGCAATGCGGTGATGTACTCGTCGCCGCGCTGGAACGGCTTCAGCTTCCAGCTGCTGCAGTCGGCCGGCGAAGGTGGGCCGTTTGCCACCGGCCAGGCCAAGCTCACGCAGGTGGGCGCGGGCTACTCGGGCAACGGGTTCGACATCGACTTCGTCTACGCCCGGGTGCCCGCCCTGGCCGGCAACCAGCTGCCGCAGACCGACTATGCGCTGGGCGCGCAGTATGCGCTGGGCGGCGGCGTCAAGCTGATGGCCTCGTACTTCTCGCACGAAGGCATGTCCGTCGCGGCACCGGGCGGCACCACCGCCATCGCCAACTCCAAGGGCACCGACAAGACGGCGCTGGTGGGTATCACCTACACCAGCGGCGTGCACACCATCGGCGCCAGCTACGGCAACACCCAGGTGGCCGACGCGCACCGTGGCCGCCGCCCCGGCAACGTGACGGCGCCGTTCTCCACCGTGCTGGACGACGTGTCGGGTTTCTCGCTGGCCTACACCTATGCGCTGAGCAAGCGCACGCAGCTGTTCGCGGCCTACGGCACCTTGAACAACGATGGCGTGGGCCAGGCTTCGTTCACGGTCGACCTGCGGCCCAGCCGCGGCGGCACCTCCACGCTGCTGGCCAGCGGGGTGCGCCACTCGTTCTGATCCACAAGGACCGGTGGGCGTTTCAGCCCACCGCCAGCGCCCGCAGCCAGTCGGGCAGCGGGATGGACTTTTCGGTGCTCACGTCGGTCCACACCAGCTTGCCGCCGCCGGTGGCGTAGGGCTGGCCGGGCTCGTCGGTACGCTCCAGCGTCAAGAAGGTTTCGATGCTGCTGCGCCCGGCGCGGCCCACGTAGTGGCGGGCCACCACGTCGGCCGGAAAGCGCAGCTGCCGCAGGAAGTTGCAAAAGGCATTGACCAGCACCGGGCCGGTGCCGTCGGCATACAGCTCGGCGCCGCCGCGGGCCTGTTGCAGCCAGTCCAGCCGCACCGTCTCGAAGTACCGGAAGTACATCGCGTTGTTCACATGGCCGGCGGCGTCCATGTCGCCCCAGCGCACCGGAATGACCAGCGTGTGCACCAACCGCTTGTCGTCGGGCAGGTCGAACCTCATGACGGGTCGATGCCCAGTTCGGCGGCCATGCGCTGCACCAACGTGCGCAGCGCCGCCACCTCGGCCTGCAGCGCCGCGAAGTCTTCGGCGCTGACCGCGGACGTGGCCGCCGCCGGCAATGGTGGCAGGGGGCCGGTGCCCACGGCCACCGCGGGCACGTTGGCCTCGCCGCACAGCAGGTGGGCCCAGCGCGGCTCGCGCCCTCCGGGGGCGCGCGGCAGCTTGATCACGCGCGGCGGCGTCTTGCCGGCCAGCTCGTCGAGAAAGGCTTCCACCGACGAGGTGTCGGCAAAGCGGTGCAGCCGCTCGCTGTTGGCGCGCAGCTCGGCCGCAGTCTGCGGGCCGCGCAGGGCCAGCACCGTCAGCAGTGCGGCGGCGGCGCCGGGCACGCCCAGGCCGCGCGGCGCGTTGTGCTCGTAGCGGGTGACGCGGGTGCCGCTCACCTCGTTGACCAGGTGCTGCTCGCGCAGGCCTTCGAGTGCCTGCAACACCTCGGGCTCGGTCAGGCTCATCACCGGGTCGCGGGCGGTTTTCTGGTTGCAGCCGGCCACCAGCGCATTGAGCGACATCGGGTAGGTGTCGGGCACGGTGGCCTGCTTTTCCACCAGCACGGCCAGCACCCGGGCTTCGGCCAGCGTCAGGTCGCGTTGGCTCATCGCGGCGTCACACCCCGAAGCCGTCGTCGGCCGCGATCACCGCGCCATTGATGAAGTGGCTTTCGTTGGCGCACAACATCATCAGCGCGGTGTCCAGGTCTTGCGGCTGGCCCACGCGCTTGCGCGGCAGCATCGAGATGAGCTTCTGGCCCGACTCGCTGCTCCAGTGCTTGTGGTTGATCTCGGTGTCGATGTAGCCCGGGCACAGCGCATTCACGTTGATGCCGTAGCGGCCCCACTCCAGCGCCATCGCCTTGGTCATGTGCACCACGGCGGCCTTGCTCATCGCATACACGCCGATCTTGCCCAGCACCTTCAAGCCGGCCATCGAGGCCACGTTGACGATGCGACCGCCGGTGTAAGTGCCGGGGGCCGAGCCGCTGGCGCGGGCGATCATGCGCTTGGCCACCTCTTGCGCCACGAAGAACGAGCCACGCGTGTTGGTGTTCATCACGTAGTCATAGTCTTCCGGCGTCACGTCTGTCAGCTTCTGCGTGGTGCTGACGCCGGAGTTGTTGACCAGGATGTCGATGGCGCCCACCTCGGTCTCGGCATGTGCCACGCCGGCGCGGATGCTGGTGGGGTCGGTCACGTCCATGCCCACCACGTGGGCGTCGCCGCCGGCGCCTTCGATCTCGGCGCGCAGGGTCTTCAGGCGGTCCACCCGGCGGGCGCTCAACACCACCGCGGCGCCGGCTTCGGCCAGCACCTTGGCGAAGTGGCAGCCCAGGCCGCTGGACGCGCCGGTGACCAGGGCAACGCGGCCCGACAGATCGATCTTGTAGCTCATGACGGAGGGCTCCTCGGGCCAGGCTTCTTCATTCGGATCGGATGACGATAGCACGCAGCCCAGGGGCTCCGCAGGGGTGTCGCGGGGCGGACGGCCCCTGCGGGGGCAGCCACTTAGAATGACCAGTTGCACCGAATTCACGAACCCCGAGACAAGGAACGTCGGATGACCCCGCAGGAGATTCTTGAGCAATACGGCCCCCGCGAGGCCATGGAGTACGACGTCGTGATCGCGGGCGGCGGCCCGGCCGGCATGGCCACGGCCATCCGGCTCAAGCAGCTGGCGGCCGAAAAGGGCCAGGAAGTCTCGGTGGTGGTGCTCGAAAAGGGCAGCGAGCCCGGCGCGCACATCCTGTCGGGCGCGGTGATGGACCCGATCGCGCTGAACGAGCTGCTGCCCAACTGGAAGGAGCTCGGCGCGCCGCTGAACCAGCCCGTCACCGGCGACGAAGTGCTGTTCATGAACGAGACCGGCGCCACCCGCACACCCGGCTGGCTGGTGCCCGACTGCTTCCACAATGAAGGCAACTACGTCATCAGCCTGGGCGCCGTCACCAAGTGGCTGGCCGAACAGGCCGAAGGTCTGGGCGTGGAAATCTTCCCCGGCTTCACCGCCGCCGAAGTGCTCTACAACGACGACGGCTCGGTCAAGGGCGTGGCCACCGGCAACCAGGGCATCGGCAAGGACGGCCAGCCGACCGAAGCCTTCCAGCTGGGCATGGAACTGCACGGCAAGTACACCGTGTTCGCCGAAGGCTCGCGAGGCCACCTGGGCAAGCAGCTGATCGCCCGCTTCAAGCTGGACGAAGGCAAGGACCCGCAAAGCTACGCGCTGGGCGTCAAGGAGCTTTGGGAAATTCCGGCCGACAAGGCCAAGCCCGGCCTGGTGGTGCACACCGCCGGCTGGCCGATGGAGCCCGACACCTATGGCGGCGGCTTCCTCTACCACCTGGAAGGCAACAAGGTCACGCTGGGCTTCGTCACCGGGCTGGACTACAAGAACCCGTACCTCAGCCCCTTTGAAGAGATGCAGCGCTGGAAGACGCACCCCAGCATCCGCGCGCACATCGAAGGCGGCAAGCGCATCGGCTACGGCGCCCGCGCCATCACGGCCGGCGGCCTGCTGAGCCTGCCCAAGACCGTGTTCCCGGGCGGCGCGCTGGTGGGCTGCGACGCGGGTTACCTCAATGCCGCGCGCATCAAGGGCAGCCATGCGGCCATCAAGACCGGCATGCTGTGCGCCGAAGCCGCCTTCGAGGCCGTCACCGCCGGCCGCCAGCACGACGAACTGGCCAGCTACCCCGCCGCCTTCGAGCAGAGCTGGCTGAAGAAGGAACTGGAGAAGTCGCGCAACTTCAAGCAGTGGTTCAAGAAGGGCGTCTACGTCGGCTCGATCATGACCGGCATCGAGCAGTGGCTGCTGCCCAAGCTGGGCATGCAAAGCCCGCCCTGGACCATCCACCGCACCGAGGCCGACCACACCCGGCTGCTGCCTGCGGCCCAGTGCCAGCCCATCGCCTATCCCAAGCCCGATGGCAAGCTGACCTTCGACCGCCTGTCGTCGGTGTTCATCAGCAACACCAACCACGAAGAGAACCAGCCGGCGCACCTGACGCTCAAGGACGCCAGCGTGCCGGTGGCCATCAACCTGGCGAAGTACGCCGGCCCCGAAAGCCGCTACTGCCCGGCCGGCGTGTACGAGTTCGTGAAGAACGCCGACAACAGCGACCGCCTGCAGATCAATGCGCAGAACTGCGTGCACTGCAAGACCTGCGACATCAAGGACCCCACGCAGAACATCGTGTGGGTGACGCCGGAAGGCGGCGGCGGCCCGAACTACGCCGGCATGTAAGGCCGCCGGCCGCACCGTGACCGAAGACGAAGCGCGCCGCATCACGCTGCTGCGCGCCTTCGAGGCGCCGCTCACCCCGCCCTGGACCGAGGCCGACGCCGCCGCGGCCAGTGCGGAAGCGGCGCGTGAGGTGGGCGAAGCCGCCGCGCCTGAACGCTACCTGAGCACCCGCGCCGACACGGCGCTGGCCCTGCTGCTGCCGCGCGAGCCGGCCGCAGCGCGGCTGCTGCGCGCTGCGGGCACCAGGCGCTGGCCGGGGCTGCTGCTGGTCGCAGCCGCTGCAGTGCTGGGCCTGGCCACGCCCGCGCCGGGTGAATCCCAACGATTGAATTTGCTGGCCCCGCCGCTGCTGGGGCTGATCGGCTGGAACCTGCTGGTGTACTTGGTGCTGGTGGGGATGGCGCTGGCGCGCTGGGCCGGGCCGGGCAAAGCGGCATCACGGGATGCAGGGAGAACAGGCGGCGGCGGTGGCTGGGCTGCGCTGCGCGGCTGGCTGGTGGTGCCCGGCTGGGCCCGGGCTGGCGCGGCCTTGGGGCTGAGGCACCTGGGCGGTGGCGAAACGATGGCTCATCCGCTGGGCGGGTACCCTGGCGCGGCGCAAGCCGGTGACGCGGCTGCCTCTGGCTCGCCGGCCCCGGCCCCCACTGCCGCCACCGCCGACAGCGCCGGCCGCCAGGCCGCCACCCGCGCCGCCCTCGCCCGCTTCACCCAACGCTGGGCCGCACTGGCCGCGCCGCTGTGGTCGGCCCGCGCCGCGGCCTGGCTGCATGCGGCTGCCGCCGCGCTGGTGGCGGGCGTGCTGGCCTCGATGTACCTGCGCGGGCTGGCGCTGGAGTTCCGCGCCGGCTGGGACAGCACCTTCCTCTCGCCCGCCGCCGTGCACACCTTGCTGCAGGCCTGGCTGGGCCCGGCCTGGGCGCTCAGCGGCATCGCTGTGCCCGGCGTGGAGGAACTGGCGCGGCTGCGTTTC
>NZ_CAXFDV010000590.1:0-2607 GCF_964001545.1 uncultured Aquincola sp. | reverse complement strand
CGCAGCTGCGCCTGCAGCTCGGCGCTGAGCACCAGGGTGCTGCAGGCGCAGGGGCCGGGGTCGGCGGCGCCGCAGTGGAAGCGGCCGCCGCAGCGCGGGCAGGTGTCGTCCAGCGCCGCGGCTGGCCCGGGCGCGGGCGTGGGCCGCGCCGCGGGGTCAGGCACTGAACAGGCCCTTGTGCTGCTCGCGCAGCAGGTTCTTCTGCACCTTGCCCATGGTGTTGCGCGGCAGTTCGTCCACCACGAACAGCTGCTTGGGCACCTTGAAGTTGGCGATGCGCTGCTTCAGCGCGGTGATGATGCCGGCGCCGTCCAGCGTGGCGCCGGCGCGGGGCACCACCACGGCCACCACGGCTTCGCCGAAGTCGGGGTGCGGCACGCCGATCACCGCGCTCTCGGTCACGCCAGGCATCTCGTTGATCACGCCTTCCACCTCGGCCGGGTACACGTTGTAGCCGCCGCTGATCACCAGATCCTTGCTGCGGCCGACGATGGTGACGTAGCCACGCTCGTCCACCTTGCCCACGTCGCCGGTCTTGAACCAGCCGTCGGCGGTGAACTCTTCCTTCGTCTTCTCGGGCATGCGCCAGTAGCCCACGAACACGTTGGGGCCCTTGACCTGGATGCCGCCGATCTCGCCCACCGGCAGCGGCTGGCCCTGGTCGTCGTGCACGCGCAGGCCCACGCCCGGCAGCGGAAAGCCCACGGTGCCGCCGCGGCGGTCGCCATCTTTCGCGTGGTAGGGGTTGGAGGTGAGCATGGCGGTTTCGCTCATGCCGTAGCGCTCGACGATGGTGTGGCCGGTGCGATTGCGCCACTCGTTGAAGGTCTCGATCAGCAGCGGCGCCGAGCCGGCCAGGAAAAGGCGCATGCGCGCGCAGCTGTCGCGGTTGACCGCCGGCTCGGCCAGCAGCCGCACGTACAGCGTGGGCACGCCCATGAACACCGTGGCTTCGGGCAGGCGCGCGGCCACGGCGCGGGGGTCGAATTTCGAGAACCAGATCATCTTCGCGCCGGCCAGCAGCGCGCCGTGCGAAGCCACGAACAGGCCGTGCACATGGAAGATGGGCAGCGCATGGATCAGCACGTCGTCGGCGCGCCAGCCCCAGTAGGCATGCAGCGTCTGCGCGTTGGACAGCAGGTTGCCATGCGTCAGCATCGCGCCCTTGCTGCGGCCGGTGGTGCCGCTGGTGTACAGGATGGCCGCCAGCTCGTCGGCGCTGCGCTGCGCCGGCTCGTGCTGCACCGGCTGGTGGTAGGCCCGTTCCAGCAGCGTACCGGTGCGGTCTTCGTTCAGCGTGAACACATGCTGCGTGCCGGCCTGGAAGGCGATCTTGCTGACCCAGCCGAAGTTCTTGCCCGAGCACACCACCACGCTGGGCTCGGCATTGCCGATGAAGTACTCGATCTCGCTGCTCTGGTAGGCGGTGTTCAGCGGCAGGTACACGTAGCCCGCCCGCAGCACGCCCAGGTACAGCATCAGCGCCTCGACGCTTTTTTCCGTCTGCACCGCCACGCGCGCGCCGGCCGGCAGCGCCAGCGACTGCAGCAGGTTGGCGATCATCGCGGTGGCATGGTCGATGTCGCGCCATGTATAGACAAGCCGCTCGGGCGAGTCGGCCGTCTCGATGGCCGGCGCGTCCAGATCGGCCGGAAACGCCGCGCGCAGCGCGGCAAACAGGTTGTCGTTCTTCATCGTGGGGGTGCGGGCTGTGCGGTGGGGTCAGTCGAGCTTGGCGCCGGAAGCCTTGACCACTTCGCCCCAGCGCTTGATCTCGGAACCGACGAATTTACCGAAGGCGTCGCCCCACAGGTCGGGCGTGTTGGTGCCCAGGCCCGTCCAGGTGGTCTTCAGCTCCTCGGAATTCAGGGCCTTGCGCATCTCGGCCTGCATGCGTTCGATGGCTTCCTTGGGCGTGCCCTTGGGCGCCCACAGACCGTACCAGGTGGCCACCTGGTAGCTGGGCACGCCGCCTTCCACCGAGGTGGGCAGGTCGGGAAAGCCCGGCGCCCGCTTGTCCGAGGCCACGGCGATGGCCTTGATGCGCCCGCCCTTGATGTGCGAGGCCGAGGAGCCCAGGCCGTCGAAGGCCATGTCCACCTGGCCGGCGATCAGGTCCTGCAGCAGCGGCCCGGCGCCCCGATAAGGGATGTGGGTGATGAAGGTCTTGGTCTGCAGCTTGAACAGCTCGCCGGCCATGTGGTGCGAGGTGCCGTTGCCGGCCGAACCGTAGTTCACCTTGCCCGGGTTCTTGCGCAGGAAGTCCAGCAGCTCGGGCAGCGTGTTGGCCTTGATCTTGGACGGGTTGACCACGATGACCTGCGGCACGCTGGAAATCAGCCCCACGGGGATGAAGTCGGTCTCCAGGTTGTAGTCGAGCTTGGGGTACATCGCCGGGGCGATGGAGTGGTGCACCGCACCCATGAAGAAGTTGTAGCCGTCGGGCGCCGCGCGGGCCGCCACGCTGGCGCCCAGCGTGCCGCCGGCACCGCCCTTGTTGTCGATGATGAACTGGTGGCCGGTGTTCTTGGTCATCATCGCGAACAGCGGGCGCGCGAAGGCATCGGTGCCGCCGCCGGGCGGGAAGGGCACGACGATGGTCACCGG
>NZ_CAXFDV010000589.1:0-9207 GCF_964001545.1 uncultured Aquincola sp. | reverse complement strand
CGTCGACCTGGGCAGCGGCCTGGCCGTGGGCGCCGAAGCCCTGGTGCGCTGGCGCCACCCGGAACGCGGCATCGTGCCGCCGATCGAGTTCATCGAGATCGCGGAGGAAACCGGCCTCATCGGCCGGCTGGGCGAATACGTGCTGACCGAAGCCTGCCGCCAGTTCGTGCAGTGGGGCGGCGAGCTGGGCGCACAGGCGCCGCAGCTGCTGTCGGTCAACCTCTCACGCGCGCAGCTGTTCGAAGGCGACATCGCCGCGCAGGTGGCGGCCGCGCTGCACCGCAGCGGCCTGCCGCCGCAGCAGCTGCAGCTGGAAGTGACCGAAAGCCTGGCCGCGCAGGACGACCGCATCCAGGCCCGGCTGCATGAGCTGAAGGCACTGGGCCTGAGCCTGGCGCTGGACGACTTCGGCACCGGCTATTCGTCGCTGGCCAGCCTGCACCAGCTGCCGGTGGACGTGGTCAAGATCGACCGCAGCTTCGTCAGCCAGTCCGAGTCGAGTGCGCACCACCGCGTGCTGATCGAGGCCACCCTCAAGGTGGCCCGCAGCCTGGGCATGCGCACCGTGGCCGAGGGCATCGAGACGCCGGGCCAGTCGGCCATCCTGCAGGCCCTGCACTGCGACAAGGGCCAGGGCTACTACTACGCCCGGCCGATGCCGGCCGAGGACGCGGCGCGCTGGTTCCTGGCGCATGTGCCGGCGCCGTTGCAGGAAGCCGAAGACGCCGCCTGCCCGGCGTGGTCGATATGAGGGGCGCGTGAGCCCTCTTCAGGCACCGCCGGTGCCTTCGCGCGCGGGGCAGCGCCTCCGCTGGCCGTTGGCGCTCAGCTCGCTCAAGCTGCGCCTGTCGATCACGGGCGTGCTGCTGATCGCGCTCAGCGTGGCCGTCACGGTGGGCCTGGTGCTCAACCAGGTGGCTTCGCGGGCTGAGCAGGTGGCGCTGGACCTGTCGCTGGCGCAGACGCGCAAGCTCGCCCGCATCGTGGGCGCGCGGGTGGTGAGCCTGCAGGTCACCTTGCGCGCGGCGGCCGACATGCTGCCCGCGGACCAGCTCGACGACGCCGCGGCGATGCGCCGCTGGGTCGAAGGCCAGAAGGTGCTGGGCAGCGCGCTGGATGCGCTGATGGTCATCGACCGCCATGGCCGGCTGATGGCCCTTCGCGACCAGACGGGCAGCAGCTCGCCGCCCATCCGCGTGAACGACCGCGCCTACTTCCAGCACACGATGCAGCTGGGCCGGCCGGCCATCTCCGACCCGCTGCTCAACCGGCTGACCGACCGGCCCATCGTGGTGCTGACCATGCCGGTGCACGGCGCCGACGGCCGGGTGGTGGGCATGGTGGCCGGCACCTTGCGGCTGCAGTCCAACCTGCTGATGTCGGAGGTCACGGCTTCCGGCAGCGCCGACGAGGGGCTGGTGGCCATCGCCGACGGCCAGGGCCGGCTGCTGGCCCACGACGACAGCCGCTGGCTGATGCGCGATGCCGGCGCCGACCCCTTGCTGGCCGACGCCATCGCCCACTGGCAGTCGATGGGGCGGCCGATGGAGCCCGAGGGCTTCAGCCTGCTGGGGCGGGGCCGCATGCTCTCGATGGCGGCCGTGCCGGGCGCCGACTGGCTGGTGGTGCGCAGCGCGCCGGTTGAAAGCGTGCTGTCGGCCCTGCACGAGGGCGCCCGCTGGGCGCTGGTGGCCGGCATCCTGGTGGCGCTGGGCGGCGGCCTGGTGCTGCTGCTGGTCACCCACGCCATGCTGCGGCCGCTGCGCCAGCTGGAGCAACGCGCCCACCGCATGCGCGACGGCACCACGCCCGACGACGAAGGCTGGCCGCAAGCGCAGGGCGAGATCGGCCAGCTGGCCAAGGCGCTGCACGACACGTTGCGCGAGCGCTCGGCCGCATCGGCCGCCAACCGCGAACTGCTGGGCAAGCTCAGCGCGCTGATGGACCATGCACCGCTGGGCATCGCCTTCTCAAACGACCAGCGGCTGGACCTGGTCAACGGCGCCCTGGAACGCATGCTGGGCTACGGCCCCCGGACCTTGCAGGGCCAGTCCACCTCGGTGCTGCTGCCTTCGGTGGCGGAGGCCGCCTCCCTGGTGCAGCGCATCGGCGCCTGCTTCCACGCCGGCCGGGCCTTCGACGAAGAAGTGCGCATGGTGCGCCGCGACGGCAGCCAGTTCTGGGGCCGCCTTTTCGGCGCGCCGGTGGACTGGCAGGACGTGGGCGCCGGCAGCGTGTGGACGGTGGAAGACGTGAGCCAGGCCCGCAGCCAGCGCGAGGCGCTGTCCTGGGTGTCCACGCACGACGCGCTGACCGAGCTGGTGAACCGGCGCGAGTTCGAGCGCCGCCTCAATGAACGCCTGGCAGCGGCCGACGGCCTGCCCTGCTGCGCCCTCTTCATCGACCTGGACCACTTCAAGGCGGTGAACGACACCGCCGGCCATGCCACCGGCGATCGCATGCTGGTGGAGGTGGCCCGCCGGCTGCAGGCCCAGGTGCGCAGCACCGACACCGTGGCCCGGCTGGGCGGCGACGAGTTCGCGGTGCTGCTGACGGCCTGCAGCCGCACCGATGCGCTGCAGGTGGCCGAAAGCATGCGCGAGGCCATCGAAAGCTGCCGCCTGCCCTGGCAGGACCGCTGGCTGCAGGTGTACGCCAGCATCGGCATCGTCAAGCTCAGCAGCGGCCTGGCCGACCTGCGCGCGGTGATGGCCGCCGCCGATGCGGCCTGCTACGACGCCAAGCGCGGCGGCCGCAACCAGGTGCGGCTGCACGGCGATGCGCTGGATGCGCTCACCTGCCCCGTACCGCTGGACGTGCTGCCGTGACCCGGCCGTCCCGTCTTCAGCCGCGTCGCCGCAGCGCGTGCGACAGCATCACCACCGGCACCAGCCCCACCAGCACGATGGCCAGCGAGGGCAGCGCGGCCTCGGCCAGCCGTTCGTCGCGTGCGAAGTTGTAGGCCACCACGGCCAGCGTGTCGCTGTTGAAGGGGCGCAGCACCAGCGTGGCCGGCAGCTCCTTCATCACGTCCACGAACACCAGCAGCGCCGCCGCCAGCGCCGAGCGCTGCAGCAGCGGCAGGTGCAGCTCGGCGAACAGCCGGCCGCGGCCGGCGCCCAGCATGCGCGCGCTGTCGTCGATGCTGGCCGGCAGCCGGGCATACCCCGCTTCCACCGACTGCAGCGCCACGGCCGAAAAGCGCACCAGGTAGGCGTAGATCAGGCCCATGATCGTGCCGGTGAAAAGGGCCCCGACGCCCGTCTGCGGCCACTGCGCCTGCGCCCAGCCCACCGGCAGCAGGATGCCCACCGCCACCACCGCGCCCGGCATCGCATAACCCAGCGACACCACGCGCGCGCCGAGTGCCAGGCCGTCGCGCCGGCCGCGGGCCGAGCGCGCCGCATGCAGCCGCAGCACGAAGCCCAGCGCCAGCGCCAGCGCGGCGGCGCACAGCGCGGCGATGGCCGCCAGCTTGAAGCTGGTCAGGCTCCATTGCGCAAAACGCGCCAGCGGCAGGCCGAATTCGGAGGTGGTGGCCTCGATCCACAACAGCCGCAGCAGCACCGCCACCGGCACCACAAAGCCCAGCAGCACCGGCGTGGCACACACCGCCATGGCCAGCGCGGCACGCCGGCCGTGCAGCTGCACCGGCCGTGCATCGGCACCATGGGTGGCCCCGCTGCGCGAGGCGGCAAAGCGCAGCTTGCGCTGCGCGCGCCGCTCGAACCACAGCAGCAGGCCCACCAGCAGCAGCAGCACCGAAGCCAGCTGCGCAGCGGCAATGCGGTCGAACATCACCAGCCAGGCCTTGTAGATGCCGGTGGACAAGGTGGTGAGCCCGAAGTACGAACCCACGCCGAAGTCGGCCAGCACCTCCATCACCGCCAGCGCCACACCCGCCGCGATGGCCGGGCGCGCCAGCGGAATGGCCACTTCCACCACCCGGCGCCGCAGGCCGGCGCCCAGCAGGCGGGCGGCTTCCATCATGTGCACGCCGCGCTCGCCCAGCGCGGTGCGCACCAGCAGGTACACATAGGGGTACAGGCACAGCACGAACAGGATCACCGCGCCCCACAGGCTGCGCACGTCGGGCCACAGCGCGCCTTCGGCGCCGGTGGCGGCGCGCAGCGCCACCTGCACCGGGCCGCTGTACTGCAAGAAGTCGGTGTAGGCATAAGCCAGCACGTAAGCCGGCATGGCCAGCGGCAGCAGCAGCGCCCATTCAAAAAAGCGCCGGCCCGGAAACTCGAACAAGCAGATGGCCGCCGCGGTGGCCGCACCCACCACCGCCACGCCCACGCCCACGCTGACGGCCAGCACCAGCGACTGGCCGGCATAACCCGGCAGCACCGTCTGCGCCTGGTGGCGCAGGATCTCCAGCGCGCCCGCGTCGAACGCCAGCCACGAGCCCAGCACGCCCAGCACCGGCAGTGCCAGCAAGGCGCACAGCAGCGCAAGCCCACGACGCATCACGAATCCATCCTCTTCCAACCCGCGCCATGGCTCACGCCATTGCGAACGCTTGTCATTCTCATGAAGCCGATATCATAGGTGCATGTTCCTGCAACTCGACCAGATCAGCGTGCGCTACCCCGGCAGCGCCGCCCAGCGCCCCGCGGTGGACCAGGTGTCGATGGGCCTGCGGCCCGGGCAGATCGGCGTGCTGATCGGGCCTTCGGGCTGCGGCAAGACCTCGGCGCTGCGCGCCGTGGCCGGGCTGGAGCCGCTGGCCGGCGGCCGCATCGTGATGGACGGCGAGCTGCTCTCGGGCGACGGCCGCCACCTGGCGCCCGAACACCGGCGCATCGGCATGGTGTTCCAGGACTACGCGCTGTTTCCGCACCTGACGATCGCGAAGAACGTGGCCTTCGGCATCCGCCACCTGCCGCGCGCCGAGCGCGAGGCGCGGGTGGCCGACATGCTGGAATTGGTGGGCCTGTCGCACGTGGCCGAACGGGCGCCGCACCAGCTGTCGGGCGGGCAGCAGCAGCGCATCGCGCTGGCCCGGGCGCTGGCGCCGCATCCACGGCTGCTGCTGCTGGACGAGCCGTTTTCCAGCCTCGACGTCGACCTGCGCGGCCGGCTGGCGCAGGACGTGCGCGCCATCCTGCAGCGCACGCGCACCACGGCGCTGTTCGTCACCCACGACCAGATGGAGGCGTTTGCGCTGGGCGACGTGATCGGCGTGATGCAGGGCGGCAAGCTCGAGCAATGGGACGACGCCTACACCCTGTACCACCGGCCGGCCACCCGATTCGTGGCCGACTTCATCGGGCATGGCGTGTTCGTGCCCGGCCGCATCGAAGCCGCGCCGCGCGGGCCGTTCGTGCGCACGCCGCTGGGCGAGCTGCGCGACAGCGCCGGCTGCCTGCTGCCCGACGCCTACCCGGGCGGCGAATGCGACGTGCTGCTGCGGGCCGACGACATCGTGCACGACGACGACGCGCCCACCCGCGCCTGCATCGAACGCAAGGCCTTCCGCGGCTCCGAATTTCTGTACACGCTGCGCCTGCCCACCGGCGAGCAGGTGCTGGCCCATGTGCCCAGCCACCACGACCATGCGGTGGGTGAATGGATCGGCATCCGCGCGGAGGTGGATCACATCGTCACATTCGAACGCATTCCCTCACCGAACTCCGCGCCCGCCGCGCAGTCCAAAGCCCTGAGTGAGAAGGCAACTTTGCCCTAGTTCACTCAATCCCCCGAAGGGGCCAGCCGTATACTGGTTTCGGGTATTTTTTGCTTGCTGCGGGGTGCCGTTCATGGGGTCCAAACTCAAAGTTGCCGGTCTGGTGGCCATCGGTGCCGTCGCCGGTGCATTGACCACGATGCAATTGCAGGCGTTCGCCCGCAACACACCGCTACCGCTCGAAGAACTGCAGCAGCTGGCGGCTGTCTTCGGCATGGTCAAGAGCGATTACGTCGAGCCGGTGGATGAGAAAAAGCTCATCGGCAACGCCATTTCCGGCATGGTGTCGGGGCTCGATCCGCACAGCCAGTATTTCGACAAGAAAACCTTCAAGGAATTCCGCGAAGGCACCAGCGGCCGTTTCGTCGGCGTCGGTATCGAAATCGGCATGGAAGACGGTCTGGTCAAGGTGGTCTCGCCGATTGAAGGCTCGCCCGCCTTCCGCGCGGGTCTGAAGGCCGGCGACCTGGTCACCAAGATCGACGACACGGCCGTCAAGGGCCTGACGATGGACCAGGCCGTCAAGAAGATGCGCGGCGAACCCAGCACCAAGGTGGTGTTGACGGTGTTCCGCAAGTCCGAGGGCCGCACCTTCCCGGTCAGCATCACCCGCGAAGAAATCCGCGTGCAAAGCGTGCGCGCCAAGGTGGTGGAGCCCGGCTACGCCTGGCTGCGCGTGAGCCAGTTCCAGGACCGCACGGTCGAGGACTTCGCCAGGAAGCTGGAAGAGCTGTACAAGCAGGACCCCAACCTCAAGGGCCTGGTGCTCGACCTGCGCAACGACCCGGGCGGCCTGCTGGAAGGCGCCATCGCGGTGTCGGCGGCCTTCCTGCCGAACGACGCAGTGGTGGTGAGCACCAACGGCCAGCTGCCCGAATCGAAGGCCACCTTCAAGGCCTCGCCCGACTTCTACATGCGCCGTGGCGGCACCGACCCGCTGCGCCGCGTGCCCGATGCCGTCAAGAAGGTGCCGCTGGTGGTGCTGGTGAACGAAGGCTCGGCCTCGGCCAGCGAGATCGTGGCCGGCGCGCTGCAGGACCACAAGCGCGCCACGGTGATGGGCGCGCAGACCTTCGGCAAGGGCTCGGTGCAGACCGTGCGCCCGCTGACCGCCGACACCGCCCTCAAGATCACCACCGCCCGCTACTACACGCCCAGCGGCAAGTCCATCCAGGCGCGTGGCATCGTGCCCGACGTGTGGCTGGACGAAACCGCCGAAGGCAACGTGTTCGCCGCGCTACGCATGCGCGAGGCCGACCTGGACAAGCACCTGACCGGCACCGACGAGAAGAAGGACGAAGCCCGCGAAAAGGCCCGCGAGGAAGCCCGCAAGAAGCTGGAAGAACAGCTGGCCAAGAGCAAGGACGGCCCCAAGCCGCTGCCCGAGTTCGGCTCGCCGGAAGACTTCCCGCTGGAGCAGGCGCTGAACCAGCTCAAGGGCAAGTCGGTGGTCGTCAGCAAGAGCGTGGTCGAGCGCAAGGCCGAAGCGGCCGAGACGACCAACAACTGATCCGCGCCACATCCGCCAGAAGCCCGCCACCCGGCGGGCTTTTTCTTGTCCGCCGCTATGCTGACCGCATGAACGACGACCAGCTGCTGCGCTACTCGCGGCACATCCTGTTGGACGACATCGGCATCGAAGGCCAGCAGCGGCTGCTGCAGGCGCATGCGCTGGTGGTGGGTGCGGGCGGGCTGGGCTCGCCGCTGCTGCTGTACCTGGCCACCGCGGGCGTGGGCCGCATCACGGTGGTGGACGACGACACCGTGGACCTGACCAACCTGCAGCGGCAGATCGTGCACGACATGGCCCGCGTGGGCATGCCCAAGGCGGCCTCCGCGGCCGAGGCGATGGGCCGCATCAACCCCGAGGTGCAGGTGCGCCCCGTGCTGCAGCGCGCCGGGCCGGCGCAGCTGTCGGCCCTGGTGGCCGAGGCCGACGTGGTGCTGGACTGCAGCGACAACTTCGCCACCCGGCAGGCGGTGAATGCGGCCTGCGTGGCCCACCGCAAGCCGCTGGTGGCCGGCGCGGCCATCGGCTTCGACGGGCAGCTGACGGTGGTGGACCCGCGCCGCCCCGAGGCGCCCTGCTACGCCTGCGTGTTTCCGCCCGAATCACCGCCCGAGGAAGTGCGCTGCGCCACCATGGGCGTGTTCGCGCCGCTGGTGGGCATCATCGGCAGCCTGCAGGCGGCCGAGGCGCTCAAGCTGCTGGTCGGCATCGGCACCTCGCTGGCCGGCCGGCTGCAGATGCTGGACGCGCGGCGCATGGAGTGGAGCGAGATCCGCGTTGGCCGGCAGGCTGGCTGCAGTGTGTGCGGCCAGGGCCGCGAATCGGGGCAGGCTGTCTAGACAAGCTCACCCCGCAGCACCGCCACCAACCCGTCCGGCACCTCGATGCCGTGCTGCTCGGCGGCGCGGCGCAGGGCTTCTCGGCGGGCGCCGGGCAGGCGCACGCCGTCGTCGCGCAGCATCTCGGCCACCAGCACTTCCACCCGCTCCAGGTAGCTGCCGCTGCCGGCCAGCGCGCCGGGGTCGATGACGATGAAGGCCTGGCCGATGCGCGGCTTGTTGCCCTCGTCGACGAAGAAGGTGTCGGCCTCGAAGCTGAAGTGCGCGCCGATGACGGCGCTGCTGAGCAGCTCGATCATCAGCGCCAGCATCGCGCCCTTGGGGCTGCTGGCCGCGCCCAGCGGCAGCATGGAGCCTTCCATGCCGCGGGCCGGGTCGGTGGTGGGCTGGCCGTCCACGTCCAGCGCCCAGCCCAGCGGGATGCTGCGGCCTTCCTTGGCGGCCATCATCAGCTTGCCGCGGGCCACCTCGCTCAGGCTGAGGTCGATCATCAGCGGATCGCCCGCGCCCGGCCGGCGCGGGAAGATGGCGGCGATCGGGTTGGTGCCGAACACCGGGTGGCGGCCACCGGCCGCCGGCATGGCCGCCGGCGCATTGGCGAAGGCCAGGCCCACCATGCCGGCCGCGGCCACCGCGCGCAGGTGGTCGACCATCACGCCGCCATGGTGGCTGTTGACCACGCCGGCGCAGGCCACGCCGTGGCTGGCGGCCCGCGCGATGGCTTCCTGCACGGCCAGCGTGCAGGCCTCGAAGGCCAGGCCGTCATGCGCGTTCACCACCACCGCGGCGCCGCGCAGCGCATGCACCGTGGGGCGGGCCGCACCTTCCACGCGGCCGACGCGCAGGTGGCCGGCGTATTGGGGCACCCGCGACAGGCCGTGCGAAGCCAGCCCTTGCGCATCGGCCAGCACCAGGGCCTCGGCCGTGGCGCGCGCCATGTCGGCACTGGCGCCTGCGCGCCCAGGTGCACCGCCTGCGCCATCGTCATCCTGGCCATCTGAAACCCGCTCCTACTGCCTCGACAAGAAGGGGCGCAGCATAAGCCGGGCGGCTGTCTTGCTTGCGGCGTTAAGCTCCCGCATCGACTTTCAACGACCACGCATGGACACCAAGCGCCAGGACCTGACGGCCCGCAATTTCCCCAGCGCCGAAGAAGACGCGCAGAT
>NZ_CAXFDV010000588.1:0-7999 GCF_964001545.1 uncultured Aquincola sp. | reverse complement strand
GCTGGACCACCCGCTGCACCCGCATGCCACGGTGATGTGAGCGGGCCGGCCGCCGGCGGCTGCCACAGGTATTGCGGCACGCCGTCGTCGGCCTGCGCCGGCCGCGCCTGCACCTGCCACACCTGCTGCACCAGCGCCGGCTGCAGCACCTGCCGCACCGGGCCCTGGGCCACGGCGCGGCCCTGCTGCAGCACCAATGCATCGTCGGCATGGCGCAGCGCCAGGTTGAGGTCGTGCAGCACCACGACCACGCCGATGCCCCAGGCCTGCGCGCAGTGCCGGGCCAGTTGCAGCACCGCATGCTGGTGCTGCAGGTCCAGCGCGGCGGTGGGTTCGTCCAGCAGCAGCCAGCGGGCCGGGTGGCCGGCGGGCGGCTGCGAGAACGCATCGATCTGCACCAGCGCGCGGGCCAGCTGGGCGCGGGCGCGTTCGCCGCCGGACAGCGTGGCCACGCTGCGCCGGGCCAGGCCTTGCAGGCCGCAGGCGGCCAGCGCCTGCTGCACGCAGGCTTCGGGCTCGGCCGGGCGCGCGGTCAGCAGGCCCAGGGCCACCAGCTCATGCACCAGGAAGTCGGCGGCCACCTGCGTGTCTTGCGCCACCAGGGCGCGGTGCTGCGCCAGCTGGGCCACGGGCCAGTCGGGCAGTGGCCGCCCTTGCCAATCGATGCGGCCTGCATCGGGCCGGCGCCAGCCGGTGAGCCCGCCCAGCAAGGTGCTTTTGCCCGCGCCGTTGGGGCCCAGCACCGCCGTCACCCGGCCCGGCCGCAGGCAGGCCTGCAGCGGACCCAGCAGCGTGCGGGCGCCGTGCCGCACCTGCAGCGCCTGCAGCCGGATGCAGCCCGCCTCAGTCATGCGCTCTCCCACGCACCAGCAGCAGCAGGAAGAAGGGCGCACCGATGGCCGCGGTGAGCACTCCCAGGGGCAGCTCGGCGGGGGCGGCCACGGTGCGGGCAAAGGCATCGGCCGCCAGCACCAGCGCCGCGCCCAGCAGGGCCGAGCCGGGCAGCACGCCGCGGTGCCCCGGGCCGGCCAGCAGCCGCACGCCATGCGGCGCCACCAGCCCCACGAAGCCGACGATGCCGGCCACCGCCGTGACGGCGCCCACCGCCAGTGCCACGCACAGCACCGCCTGGCGCTTGACGCGTTCCACCGACACGCCCATCGCATGGGCCTGCGCTTCGCCCAGCGCCAGCGCATCGAGCGGGCGCGCCAGCCGCAGCGCGCCGAGCAGCGCCAGCAGCGTGACACTGCCCACCAGCGCCACCGCCGACCAGCGTGCGCCACCCAGGCTGCCCAGCAGCCAGAACTGCAGCGCCCGCAACTGCGCGTCGGTGGCCACCTGGCTGACCCAGCCCAGCAGCGCCCCGGCCAGCGCATTGATGCCGACGCCGGCCAGCAGCATCACCGTCAGCCGCGTGCTGCCGCGCACCTGCGCCAGCGCATAAACCATCACCGTGACCAGCAGCGCGCCGCCAAACGCGCTGACCACCAGCGTCCAGCTGCCCAGCAGCCGCGGCAGGCCCGGCCACCAGGCTTCGCCCACCACGATGGCAGCGGCGGCCGCCAGCGCCGCGCCGCTGGACACGCCCACCAGCCCGGGGTCGGCCAGCGGGTTGCGGAAGATGCCTTGCAGCAGCGCGCCCGCCAGCCCCAGCGCGGCGCCGGTGCACACGGCCAGCAGCAGCCGCGGGGCGCGCAGCGTCCAGAACACCAAATGGTCGGCATCGGGCGTTTCGGGCGATGGCGTGGCAAAGGCCTGCAGCAGCAGCTGCCACAGCCGGCCGGGTGCAATCGCGTAGGCCCCGCTGGCGGCAGCGCCCATCAAGGCCACCAGCGTGAGCAGGCCCAGGCCGCCCAGCAGCCAGGGGCGCGGCAGGCGCCGCGCGGGGAAAGGCGAGGTCATGGCCGGCGCTTCAAGCCCGCGCCGCGGGAATGGCGGCCACCACCTGCGCCAGCTCGGCCACCGCCTGCGGCAGCCGGGGGCCGAAGCCCAGCAGCCACAGCGCATCGGGCGCATGCAGCCGGCGCGCCGCGAACGCCGGCGTCATGGCCAGGCCGGGCAGCTGCCAGAAGGCGGCCGGCCCGCCGGCGGCCTGCACCGCCTGCTGCGTGCTCAACACCAGGTCGGGCGCGGCGGCCACCACGGCTTCGGCCGTCATCGCGCGGTAGCCGTCGAAGCCCTGCAGCGCGTTGCGCGCACCGGCCAGCTGCAGCATGGCCTGGGCCGCGGTACCGGCGCCGGCCACCTGCGGCGCATTGCCATGGGCCAGCACGAACAGCACCCGCGGTGCCGGCCCGGCCAGCCGGGGCAAGGCCTGGCGGCTGCGTTGCCAATCGGCCAGCAGCTGCTGCTGCAGCGCCGCGGCCTCTGCGCTGCGCCCGGTCGCCTGGCCGGCGGCGGTGATCTTGCGCTGCACCTCGGCCAGGTCGTGGCTGGTGGTGGTGCTGACCACGCGCACACCGGCGCCGCGCAGCTGTTCGATCACCGCCGGCGGGCCGGCTTCGTCGGTGGTCAGCAGCACGTCGGGCCGCAGCGACAGCACACCTTCGGCCGACAGCTGGCGCTGGTAGCCCACCTTGGGCGTGCGTTGCGCCGCCTCGGGGTACAGGCTGGTGGTGTCGGTGCCCACCAGCTGCGCCGCCGCGCCCAGGCGGTAGACGATTTCGGTGAGCGCACCGCCCACGCTGACGAGGCGTGGTGCGGGCTGGGCCTGCGCGGGCCAGGCCAGGCCGGCGCCGGCGCCCACCCCGGCTGCCAGCAACTGCCGGCGCTTCACCGGCCCGCCTTCACGGCCTGCAGCAGCTGGCGCCAGCCTTCGGACTCGGGCTGGCCGGGCTTGCGGGCGCCGAAGCACTGCAGCACCAGCCGCCGCTGGGCATCGAACAGCTCCAACGAGCTCACGGTGCCGTCGTCGGTGGGCTTGTCCACCGCCCAGGCGCTGGCCAGCTGGTCTTGCCGCACATGCAGGTTGAAGCCGTCGTCCAGCACGTTGAGCCAGGGGCCCATCACCTCGATGCGGCGCACCGGGCCGGTGTGGATCTGGATGCAGCCGGGGTTGCCGACGAACACCATGATGGGCTGCGCCGCAGCGGCTGCGCCGTGCAGCAGCCGGCGCAGCGCATCGGTGGGCAAACGCTGGGTGAAGCGGCCTGCCATCAGCCGCAAGGCCTGCTCACGCTCCAGCCGATGCTGCTTGAGCAGGCCATGGAACTCATGCGTGTCGTGCAGGCCGGCCCAGGCCTGGCCGAAGGCGGCCACGTCCACGCCGTCGTCATCCGGCGCCGGCTCTGGCACAGGCGGCGGCGTGAACGCCGGCAGCGTGCCGACGGGGTCTGCATAGTCCTGCGCCACCTGCTGCCAGCAGGCCAGGTCGGTGGCCGGGCGCGGGTAGATCTTGTGCACGGCGCTGCCCTGCGCATCGAAGAACTGCAGGCTGAGGGTCGGCGCGCCGCCGCCGGCACGCGCCGGTTCATGCACCGCATAGCCGGCCGTCCAGTGCTGGAAGAACAGCCGCAGGTCGATGTCGTCGCCCAGCGCCAGCGCCACCGGGCCCTGGGCGGCCAGGCCGGTGTAGCTGCCGGTTTTTTCGTGCACCGCGACGTCGTTGCGGGTGAGGGCCATCAAGGCGCCGCAGGGCTCCAGCGCCCGCAGCAGGTCGAGCCAGGGCCCGCGCAGGCGCACGCTGCGCAAGCCGGCGGTGTGCTCGGGCACGCCGGCAGCGGCGCTGTGCAGGGCCACGGCTTCGCCTTCGCTCAGGCCCAGGCTGGCGGCTGCGTCGCGGTGGCGCTGGCCGGCCTGGCGGGCGGCCGCAAACCGATGCCGCAGATCGGCCGAGGTATCGAGCAAGGCGGCGGCCGAGGCGGGGCCCCGGGCGGCCGCCAGACGGGTGTGGGAAGAGCGAACAGAAGACATGGACAGCAGGCGGGTTCGGGCGTGCGGCGGCCAGCCCTTGCGGTTGGGTGGGGGGGGAACAGCGGGAAAGCCGGCGGACTATAAACAAGAATCGTTCGCAAATGAAATGTGTGCTGTGCCCCTGCGAACGTCACGGATTGTTGCTTTCTGAATGCGAACCATTATCATCTGTGGTGTCGGTTCGCCTCCGTGGGGGAGGGCGCCGCTGGACCAAGCGCAACGCCAACCCAATCCACTCAGGAGGACTTCTTCATGGCATCCGTTCATTTCCACACGCCCCTTGGCGCCACCGTGCTCACCCTCGGCCTGCTGGCCGCCACGCAGGCCGGTGCCCAGACCTACGGCAGCTACACCGACCACCAGGTCGACCTGGCCAGCGCGCTGGACGCGGCCGACAACGTGAGCAACAACGCCTGGGTCAACCTCACCACTTTCGCGCAGAACGGGGTGCCGGGCATCACCGGCTATCCGGGCTTTCCGGGCACGGGCGCCTGGCCGGCGCCGATCGCTTCGCAGGTCAACAGCGCGGGCAGCGATGCCGCGGCCTTGAGCAAGGTGTCCAACGGCAATGGCGGCGCGCCCTACGTGGCCAGCGGCTCGCTGTACTTCGGCGGCTTCAGTGGCGCGATAACAACAACGGCGGCACGCTGCGCGTGAGCGACAGCACCCCGCTGGCCAACCTGCAGACGGTGGCCTTCCAGGTCGGCATCGGCGAAGCCTGGACCTACGACTTCCACAACGGCGTGCTGCCCACGCTGAGCTACACCACCGCCGCCGGCACCACCACCGGCGTGGCGGCCACCTTCTCCAGCACGCTGGAAGCCTTCTTCAACGGCACCGTGGCCATGCCCACGGGTGAAGAGTCGCTGTACATCAACCAGTACGGCCTGCAGTGGGACCTGCGCGGCGTCAGCCAGCCCATCACCTCGTTCAGCATCGACTTCACCGGCGTGCAGCATGCGCAGATCTACGGCATGACGCTGACGCAGAGCGATGTGTTCACCCAGGTGGTGGCCGTGCCGGTGCCCGAGCCCGAGACCTATGCGCTGATGCTGGGTGGCCTGGGCATGGTGGTGATGCTGGCGCGCCGTCGCCGCCAGGCCGCCTGACGCGCGACTTCCCTCGGCCCTCGGGGCCGATCTCTTGGGTCGGCCCTCTGGGCCGATCTCTCGGTCGGCCCTCGGGGCCCATCCCCGGGGCCCGGCCCCGCCGCTGCTGCTTTCCATGCCCTCCATCGACCCGCGGCGCGCCTTGCGCCTGTCCCTGGCCGCGGCCTGCCTGGCCTGGCCCGCCTGGGCCCCGGCCGTCACCCTGAGCGGTGATGCCACGCCCCACCAGTGGCATTCGTTCAACCTGCCCGCCAATGCCTTCCTGGGCGCGGCCGGCTACACCGGCGCGGCCTGGCAGAACACCGATGCCGGCGCGCTGTATGCGGAGTGGGGCGGCTTCGTGCCCGATGCGGGCACGCGCTGGACCTTCAGCCGGCCCACGGTGGGTCAATCCACCGG
Organism: uncultured Aquincola sp.; assembly: GCF_964001545.1. NCBI lineage: Bacteria > Pseudomonadati > Pseudomonadota > Betaproteobacteria > Burkholderiales > Sphaerotilaceae > Aquincola > uncultured Aquincola sp. Next base: position 2,579 of record NZ_CAXFDV010000588.1, on the reverse strand, counting down.
CCTGCGCGCGGTGCTGCAGGAAACCAGCGGCACCGGCCTGCGCACCGGCATCAACAACATCTACGGTCTGGCCTTCTCCCAGGTGCCGGGCCTGCCGCTGGTGTTCAACCTGGTGCTCACCGATGCCGGGGCGGCCAGCGCCACCGTGGGCAGCACCCGCACGGTGGTGATGCGCAGCGGCACCCTGGGCACGTTGCCCGACATGAACGTCACGCTCAACGGCGTGGCGGCCACGGCCTCGGCGGCCACCTTCCAGCAGGCTTCCACGCTGGTGATGCCCGATGGCAATGGCAACGAGGTGAGCACCGCGTCTGTGAACGGCGAATGGCTGTGGCGCTGGGAGCAGGTGCCGGTGGCCGCCACCTACCGCTTCGACTTCAAGGCACAGGTGGGCCACATGAGCCTGGACAACCTGGCCGTGTACGCCAGCCCGCCGGCCGCACCGCCGCCGCCCGCGCCGGTGCCCACGCTGCGCGCGCCGCGGGTGGCGCTGGTGGGCCTGGCCGGCCTGCTGGCGGCCGTGGCCGAAGCGCAGGTGCCGGTGGTGCCTGCCACCGCCTCGGCCGGCGCGGCCCATACACCGGCGCGGGCGGCGCGTTGAGCCGCGCCTGGGTAACCGGCGCGCTGCGGCCGGCGGGCATCGCCACCCTCGGGCTGGTGCTGGCCAGCGGCGCGCCGCTGGCACAGCCGGTGGACGCGGCGCAGGCCGAGGCCACGCCGGTCATCGTCATCAGCGGCCAGCGCACACCGCCGGTGGCGCTGCCGCCCACCGAGAGCAGCACGGTGCTCGATGCCGAGATGATCGAGCGACGGCAAAGCAGCAGCCTGTTCGACCTGGTGCAGGAAGCGCCGGGCGTGTCGGCCGCGGGCGGGCCGCGCACCAGCGGCATGAAGTTCAACATCCGCGGCTTCCGTGGCAACGACGACGTGGTCTTCAAGATCGACGGCGGCGTCAAGGGCTTCGAGAAGTACCGCTTTGGCAGCGGCGTGTTCATCGAGCCGGAGCTGATCAAGTCGGTGACGGTGGAACGCGGCCCTTCGCTGCTCACCGGCTCGGGTGCCATCGGCGGCGCGGTGGTGGCCACCACCAAGTCGGCCGCCGACTTTCTGCGTGCGGGCGAACGCGCCGGCGGCCTGGTGAAGCTGGGCTACGACGCCAACAGCCGTGAACGCCTGCGCATGCTCACCGCCTTCGGCCGGCCCACGGCCAGCACCGACCTGCTGGTGTCGCTGGTGCGGCGAGATGGCAGCGACTTCAAGCTGGCGGGTGGGGCACGCAGCCCCGCGACGGCCACGCAATCGGAAGGCAGCCTGGTCAAACTGGGCTGGGCGCCATTGGACGACCTGCAGCTGGAACTCAGCCGCACCGCCTACCGCAGCGGGCCAGTGTTCACCCCCTACGACGCCAATTCGAGCACCGCCGGCGTGGGCGGCTACGTGCACCAGACGGTGGACGACGAGACGCTCAACCTGCGCTTCACGTACGAGCCGCCGCAGTCGTGGCTCAAGCTGCGCGGCACGCTGGCGCATGAAACCACGCACCTGCTCAACCGCATGGTGCCGGGCGAAAGCAACTTCGCCAGCGGCTGCGCGCAGGCGCCCTGTACCTGGACACCGGACGACGGCGACACCGGCGTGGTGCACGACCGCTGGCACTACGACATCTGGACCGCCGAGGTCTTCAACGACACCCGCTGGCAGGCCGGCCCTTGGCAGGGCGTGCTGACGGTGGGCGCACAGGCGCTGCGCAACCGGCGCGATCTGCGGCGGCTGACCGACAACCCCTACCAGAACGGGCCCGATGGCCGCTATCCCGATGGCTTCGATGCGCAGCAGCCGCCGGGCACCCGCTCGTCGGTGGCCTGGGTGCTGCAGCATGCGTTCACGCTGGGCGCCCTGACGGTGACACCCGGCCTGCGCTGGGACCGTTACATGCTGGAAGCCGACGGCCCCGCGGCGTTGATGCGGCAGGCTGCGGGCGAGCCCGGGCGCTACCGCTTCGAGCGCCGCACGCCGGGCCTCAGCATCGCGTGGAACCCGAGCGCGGCCTGGTGGTTGAGCTACCGCGTGGTGGAGAGCTTCCGGCCGCCGCTGCTCACCGACTACTTCGGCATGGAAGCGGCCAACCCCTGCGGTGCGTTGCCGAACGGGCAGGGCGGCCAGTTGCTGCCCAACGGCTGCGGCGATGCGATCCAGCCCACCGAATCGCTGAACCGCGAGATCTCGCTGGCCTGGACGCCGCCACGCTGGGCCTCGGGCGCCAGCACCCAGGCCCGGCTGACGCTCTACCGCATCGATTCGCGCCACCTCAACGGCGCCAGCTATCTGGATGTGTCGGATGGCCAGGTCGTGCAGCCCTTCCATGAAAAGCGCCGCGGCGTGGAGCTGGAAGTGCAGCACGAGGGGCGTGAGCTGTACGGCAGCTTCGGCCTCTCGCGCATCCTGGCCGAACGCTGGCGCGACGGGCAGGCGGGGCGTCCGTTCTTCGCCGGCATACCGGGCACCACCGCGAACCTGAGCCTGGGCCGCCGCTGGCAGCAGGGCCGCTGGGAAGCAGGCTGGCGGCTGCGCCAGATCTG
>NZ_CAXFDV010000587.1:0-4777 GCF_964001545.1 uncultured Aquincola sp. | reverse complement strand
GAATGGCGGCTGTCGATCTTCGGCACCCACATGCACCTGCTGTACATGCCCAACCGCCACCACACGCGGGCGATGGCGACCTTCATCGACTTCGTGCTGGCGAAGGCGCGGGGGGCGGTAGTGGCTTGAAGCTCACCCCTCCCGGGCCAGCCGCTCGCTCTTCCAGTACACGTCGTCGCCGCCCAGGCCGTCGAGGTTGGCGCGGTTGAGCACACGGGCCAGCACGAACATCAGGTCCGACAGGCGGTTGAGGTACTGGCGGGCCGCGGGCCGCACGGCAGCGGCGTCGGCGGCGGCCAGGGCCACCACCATGCGTTCGGCGCGGCGGGCCACGGTGCGGGCCACGTGGGCCAGCGCGGCGCTGCGGGTGCCGGCGGGCAGGATGAACTCCTTGAGCCGCGGCAGCGTGGCGTTGTAGTGGGCCAGCGCCTCGTCCAGACGCAGCACGGCCTCGTCCTTGAGCAGCGTGTAGCCGGGGATGGACAGCTCGCCGCCCAGGTTGAACAGCTCATGCTGGATGACCACCAGCAGCTCGCGCACGTCGTCGGGCAGCGGCTCGGCCAGCAGCACGCCCAGCTGCGAGTTGAGTTCGTCCACGTCGCCCAGCGCATGGATGCGCAGGTGGTCCTTGGGCACGCGCGTGCCGTCGCCCAGGCCGGTGGTGCCGTCGTCGCCCGTGCGGGTGGCGATTTGAGTGAGTCGGTTTGCCATAGAGGCCGATGCTAGGCCAGGTGAGCGGGTAGATTCGCCCGCATGGGCGCACAGGCGTCTGGAAGGACTTGGACGATGGACCGAAGAAGTTGCCTGGCCACCCTGGCCGCCAGCACTGCGGCACTGGTGGTCGGAACGGCCCGGGCGGGCCCGGTCGAGGTGATCGCGCGCAGCAAGCCGTCGGTGGTGGCGGTGGGGCGGTACGTGCCCACCGACAACCCACGCTTCACCTTCCGGGGCACCGGCTTCGCGGTGGACGACGGCACGCTGGTGGTCACCAATGCGCATGTGCTGCCCGAGATCCCGGCCGAGGCGGTAGGCGCCCACGTGGCGGTGCTGGTGCGCAAGGGCGCGGGCGAGGCGCCCGAGATGCGCCGCGCCAGCGTGCTGCAGGTGGTGCGGGGCCACGACCTGGCGTTGCTCAAGCTGGAAGGCGCGCCGCTGCCGCCGCTGACGCTGGCACCCACCGCCGCCATCGCCGAAGGCCAGTCCATCGTGCTGATGGGCTTTCCGCTGGGCGGGGCGCTGGGCTTCAGCCCGGTGAGCCACCGCGGGATGATCTCGTCCATCACCCCCATCGCGGCACCGGTGGCCAGCGCCCGGCAGCTGAACGAGGCCGCCATCTCACGCCTGCGCCAGGGCAGCTTCGACATCTACCAGCTCGACGCCACCGCCTACCCCGGCAACAGCGGCGGACCGGTGCTCGATGCCGACAGCGGCCAGGTGGTGGGCGTCGTCAATTCGGTCTTCGTCAAGGGCAGCAAGGAAACGGCGCTGACCGACCCTTCGGGCATCAGCTACGCGCTGCCGGTGCGGCTGGTGGCCGAGCTGCTGCGCCAGCCCCGATGAAACCTCCCTGGCAGCGTGGCGCGCCGCTGCACTAAGCTGTGGCCATGAACGCCCCGCTGTCCCCCATCCTCTTCGACGTGGATTCGCGTCGCCCCGTGCCGCCCGAGATGGTGGCCGCGCTCAAGGCCCGCTTCGGCGATCGCTGTTCCACCGCCCGCGCGGTGTGCGAGCAGCACGGCCGCGACGAGTCGCCGATCGACGTGCCGCCGCCCGAGGTGGTGGTGTACTGCGAAAGCACCGAAGAGGTGGCCGCGGTGGTGCAGCTGGCCCACCAGCATGCGGTGCCGGTGATTCCGTACGGCGTGGGCTCTTCGCTGGAAGGGCATCTGCTGGCGGTGCAGGGCGGTGTCAGCATCGACCTGTCGCGCATGAACCAGCTGCTGCGCGTGAACCCCGAAGACCTGACGGTGACGGTGCAGGCCGGCGTCACCCGCACGCAGCTGAACCGCGAGATCAAGGACACCGGGCTCTTCTTCCCGATCGACCCCGGTGCCGACGCCACGCTGGGCGGCATGTGCGCCACCCGCGCCAGCGGCACGAACGCCGTGCGCTACGGCACCATGCGCGAGAACGTGCTGGGCCTGACCGTGGTCACCGCCAGCGGCGAGGTCATCCACACCGGCACCCGTGCCCGCAAGAGCAGCGCCGGCTACGACCTGACGCGCCTTTTCGTCGGCAGCGAAGGCACGCTGGGCGTGATGACCGAGGTGACGCTGCGCCTGTATCCGCTGCCTGAAGCGGTCAGCGCCGCCATCTGCTTTTTCCCCAGCATCGACGCGGCGGTGCAGACCACCATCGCCATCATCCAGATGGGCGTGCCCATCGCCCGCTGCGAGCTGCTGGACCCCAACGCCGTGCGCGCGGTGAACCGGCACGACAAGCTCACGCTGCGCGAAGCGCCGATGCTGCTGATGGAGTTCCACGGCAGCGAAGCCGGCGTGGCCGAGCAGGCCGCCACGGTGCAGGACATCGCCCGCGAATTCGGTGGTGAAGACTTCGAATGGGCGCGCACGCCCGAAGAACGCACCCGGCTGTGGACCGCGCGCCATCACGCCTACCTGGCCGCGTTGCAGATGCGCCCGGGCTGCCGCGCCGTGACCTCGGACACCTGTGTGCCCATCTCGCGCCTGGCCGAGAGCATCAATGCCTCGGTGGCAGAAGCCGAAGGCGCCGGCCTGCCCTACTTCATCGTCGGCCATGTGGGCGACGGCAACTTCCACCTGGCCTACCTGATCGACCCCCACCTGCCGCAGGAGCGTGAAACCGCCGAGCGCCTGAACCTGCAGATGGTGGAACGCGCCATCCAGCTGGGCGGCACCTGCAGCGGCGAGCACGGCGTGGGCCTGCACAAGATGGGCTTTCTGGTGACCGAAGCCGGTGAAGGCGCGGTGGAGATGATGCGCACGCTCAAGCGCGCCCTCGACCCGCGCAACATCATGAACCCGGGCAAGATCTTCACGCTGTAGGGCCACGCCATGGCCCGCTTCCTCCTGGCTTGGGAGCTGGGTGGCGGCCTGGGCCACGCCACACCGCTGGCGCAGTTGGCGCAGCCGCTGCTGGCGGCGGGCCATGAGGTGCAGCTGGTGCTGCGCGACCTGTAGGTGCTGGGCCCGGCGTTCGGCCCGCTGGCCGCGCACCCGCGGCTGCGGGCCTGGCAGGCGCCGGTGTGGCAGCTGCCGCTGGCCGGCCAGCCGCCACCGGCCACTTACGCCGAGCTGCTGCTGCATGCCGGCTACCTGGATGCCACGCGGCTGCAAGGCCTGGCCCAGGCCTGGCGCACGCTGCTGCAGGCGTTGCAGCCCGACCTGCTGGTGGCCGACCACGCCCCCACCGCGCTGCTGGCGGCCCGCGGCCTGCCAATGCGGCGCCTGCTGGCCGGCACCGGCTTTTTCGTGCCGCCGCAGCGGCAGCCGATGCCGCCCTTCCGCGAATGGACGCCCATCGCGCCACACCGCGTGCGGGCGGCGGAAGAACGCGCGCTGGCCACCTGCAACCAGCTGCTCAGCAGTTGGGGCGAGCCGCCGCTGGCCGCGCTGCATGAGCTGCTGGCCGCCGATGCGCGCTGCCTGCTCACCTGGCCGGCGCTGGATGCGTATGCGGCGGCCCGGGAAGGCGAGCCCACCACCCACTACCTCGGCCCCCTGCCGGGCCGCGACCAAGGCGCCCTGCCCGGCTGGCCGGCCGGCGGCTTCGGCCGTGTGCTGGCCTACCTGCGGCCCGAGCCGGCGGCCACCGAGGCGGCCTTGTCGGTGCTGCAGGCCGGCCCCTGGTCCACCGTGGCCTGCGTGCCCGGCCTGGCCGTCAGCCTGAAGCAGCGCCATGCCTCGCCCCACCTGCAGTTGGTGGGCATGCCGCTGAACATGGCCCGCCTGGCCGCGCAAGCCGATGCGGTGCTGTGCCATGCCGGTGCCGGCACCGTGCATGCGGCGCTGCTGCAAGGCCGGCCGGTGGTGATGCTGCCGATGCAGGCCGAACAGCTGCTGACCGCACGGCGGGTGCAGGCCGCAGGTGCCGGTGCGCTGCTGCTGGAAGGCGAGGTGCCCGCGCAGCTGCCGGCGCTGCTGCACGCAGCGGTGGCCGGCGGCCCGATGCGCCAGGCGGCCGCACGCTTTGCCCAGCAAGCCGTCGCGCAGCCCGACGCCGCGCAAGCGCTGGCCCAGCGCTGCGTCGCGCTGGCCAGCGGCGTTTGAGAGCCTTCAGGTCGGCGCCGGCACCATCCAGCGCTTGGTCACGTCGCCCTTGGCGTTGGTGCTTTCCAGGTGCACGCCAAAGCCCCACAGCCGCGCCACGTGCTTGAGCACTTCCTGCGCGCCATCGTGCAGCGGCCGGTCGTTGTGCTGGGTGTGGCGCAGCGTCAGTGAACGGTCGCCGCGCAGGTTCACGTTCCACACCTGGATGTTGGGCTCGCGCGAGCCCAGGTCGTACTGGTGCGACAAGGCTTCACGCACACGGCGGTAGCCGTTGTCGTCGTGGATGGCCGAAACCTCCAGCTCGCTGTCCTTCTCGTCGTCGACGATGGCGAACAGGCGCAGCTCCCGCATCAACTTGGGGCTGAGGTACTGGCCGATGAAGCTCTCGTCCTTGAAGTTGCGCATCGCATGGTCCAGCGTGGGCAGCCAGTCGCTGCCCGCGATCTCGGGGAACCATTCGCGGTCTTCGTCGGTGGGCGTCTCGCACACGCGCTTCAGGTCGGTGTACATCGCAAATCCCAGCGCAT
>NZ_CAXFDV010000586.1:0-26950 GCF_964001545.1 uncultured Aquincola sp. | reverse complement strand
GGTTGATCCAGTCGTCCATGTCGGCAGGTCTCCATCCGCTTGCGCCGATGCAGTGCCGACGCCTGCCGACAATGTACGAACTGGTTAGTTTTGGAACAGCGGGGATTACCCGGGGGGTGGCAGCGCATAGCCTGCGCTGCGCAGCTCCGTGGCCAGCAGCTGGGCCATCCACAGCTTGCGCTCGCGGCCCATGCGCGCGCGGATGGCGGCGATGCTGATCGCCGCATGGCCACCGCTCTTGAGCTCGAAGCTCATGCCCACGCCACCCACGCTCTCGTTCACCAGGCCGGTGGTGGACGAATAGCCCTGCTGCCGCGCCGTGGCCACCAGGCTGCGCAGGCGCACCAGGCTGAGGCCCGTGGGCATGAATTCGCTGCGGTGGCGCGCATGCAGGGCTTCGATTTCCGGGTCGGGCAGGCGCGAAGCCAACGTCACCCCGGCCGAACCCACGCCCAGCACCCGCATGCCGCCGATCTGCAGCACCAGCGCCTTGATGGGGTAGTCGCCTTCTTCGCAATGCAGGCAGTGGGCATAGTCGCCGTTGCGCACCACCAGGAACACGGTGTCGCCCGTCTGGCGGGCCAGCCGCTGCATCAGCGGCCGGCAGGCCTCGACGAGCGGCGCGCGCGTCATCGAGGCCAGGCCCAGCTGCATGGCCTGCAGCCCCAGCCGGTAGCGCTTGCGCGGATCGCGCTCCACGAAGCCCGACAGCGCCAGGCTGCTGGCCAGGCGGTAGGCGGTGGCGCGGTCCAGCCCGGCCTCGGCGGCCAGCGCGGTGACGGTGATGCCGGCCGGATGGTGCGCCGCCACCCGGCGCAGCAGGTCGAGCGCCCGGTCCACGGCCTGCGTGCCCTTGAGCGGCGAGGACTCGGGCGAGGCGCCTGGCGGGGGGGTACGCATATCAGCCTGCTCCTGGGGAAAACGACTAGAACGTTCACATCGTAAACGCCGGGCTTCGTCAGCGCGCCGGCCACCACGGGCCGGCGCTGAAATGCGCTCACGCAGGCAAGCCCCGCACACCTGGAGTACTCACGGCATGAACAAACGCTCCTTCCTCAGCGCCATGGCGCAGGCCGCGCTGGCCACCATCACCCTGGCCGCCGCGCCGCTGGCCACGGCCCAGGCCTGGCCCAGCAAGCCGGTGCGCCTGGTGGTGGGCTACACCGCGGGCGGTGCCTCCGACACGGTGGGCCGGCTCATCGCCACCGAGCTGCAGGCCATGAACGGCCAGCCCTTCGTGGTGGACAACAAGCCGGGTGTGGGCGGCATGCTGGGCATGCAGGCGGTGGCCAAGGCGCCGCCTGACGGCTACACCATCGGCGTGGCCGTCAGCGGCACGATGGTCACTGGCCCGCACCTGCAGAAGAACACACCCTACGACCCGCTGACGGCCTTCGCGCCGGTGGCCATGGTGGCCAAGGCGCCGATGGTGCTGCTGGCTTCGCCCGCGCTGCCCGAGCCCACGGTGGCCACCATCGTCAGGCAGGCGCGCGAACAGCCCGGCTCGATGATGTTCGCGTCGGGCGCGCAGGCCTTCGAGCTGGCGATGCAGCTCTTCAATGCCAAGGCCGGCGTCAAGCTGGGCTCGGTGCCTTACCCGGGTGGCGCGCAAGCTTCCATCGACGTCATGTCGGGCCGGGTACCGGTGATGGTGGACACCATCGGCGCCCAGCTGGCCAACGTCAGGGCCGGCAAGCTCAAGGCGGTGGCGGTGCTGGACAGCAAGCGCTCCAGGGTGCTGCCCGACGTGCCCACGGTGGCCGAAGCAGGCGTGCCGGGGTATGAGGCCGTGGGCTGGCTTGGCATCGTCGCACCCAAGGGCACGCCGCCCGAGATCGTGGCCAGGCTGAGCAGCCAGCTGGCCCAGGTGATGGCGATGCCGGCCATTGCCGACAAGCTCACCACGTTGGGCTTCGAGCCCGACCCCAGCACGCCGCAAGCCTTCGACCAGGCCATTCGCACCGAGCACGCCAAGTGGGGCGAGGTGGTGCGCCAAGCCGGCATCACGCCGCAATGAGCCCTGACCATTCGACACCTGCCCCCATGACGACGACTGCCACCACCGCTGCTGCCACGGACGACTGGATCGCCGAGCTGCAAGGCGCTTTGCCCGCCGCCAACCTGCCCACGCTGCTGATGGTGCTGCTGCACCTGACCGGCGACCGCCGATGGCTGTCGCCCCGCTACCAGTGCTCACGCATCCGCGGCATCGACGACAACGACTCGGGCGGCCTGCCCGACGACGTGCAGGCGGAGGTGCGCCATGCCGCGCTGCAGGCGCTGAGCGCGTGGAAGCGGGGCCGCCCGCCCGCTCTGCCCTCGCCCGACGCCGACACCCTGGTGGCCATGCTGCAAGCCGGCGTCGGCGAGCCCATACCACCCTCCTACGGGGCGATGATCGGCGCCGGCCTCGGGCTGGATGCCGACCTGCAGATCGACCAGCTGGGCCGCTTCCAGGTACCGGCCGGCTTCCAGGTGGTGGTGATCGGCGCCGGCGTGGCGGGCCTGTGCGCGGCCATCCGGCTGCAGGGCGCGGGCATCCCCTGCGTGGTGATCGAGAAGAACGCCGAGGTGGGCGGCACCTGGTGGGAAAACCGCTATCCGGGCGCCGGCGTGGACACGCCCAACCACATCTACTCGTACTCGTTCGCCAAGCAGGACTGGTCGCGCTACTTCGCGCTGCAGGGGGAGATCCAGGCCTACTTCGAGAGCGTGGCCGATCGCTTCGGTGTGCGGCGGCTGATCCGCTTCAACACCCGCGTGGCCTCGGCCCGCTTCGACGAAGCCACTGCCCGCTGGCAGGTGCGCACGGTGGACGAGGGCGGTCGCACGCACGACCTGTCGGCCGATGTCCTCATCAGCGCGGTGGGGCTGTTGAACGTGCCCAAGATGCCGGCCATTCCGGGGCTGGAGCACTTTGCGGGCCCCTGCTTTCACACCGCGCGCTGGCCGCAGGGGCTGGACCTGCGCGGCCAGCGGGTGGCAGTGATCGGCAACGGCGCCAGCGCGATGCAGGTGGTGCCGGCCATCGCCGACGAGGTGGCGCAGCTCACCGTGTTCCAGCGCTCCAGGCAGTGGGCCGCGCCGTTCGAGAAGTTCAAGCAGGAGGTGCCTGCCCCTGCCCGCTTCCTGCTGCGCGAGCTGCCCTACTACCAGGAGTGGTACCGCCAGCGGCTGGCCTATGTGTTCAACGACCGCATCCATGCGTCGCTGCAGATCGACCCGGCATGGCCGCACCCTGAACGCTCGATCAACCGCACCAACGACCGCCACCGCGCCCACTTCACCGACTACATCCGGCAGGAACTGGGCGAGCGGCAGGACCTGCTGCCCGAGGTGCTGCCCGACTACCCGCCCTTTGGCAAGCGCATGCTGATGGACAACGGCTGGTACCGCACGATGGCGCGGCCGCATGTGAAGCTGGTCACCGGGGGCATCCGCGCGGTGGAGGGGCCGCAGATCGTCAGCGACGATGGCAGCCGCCACACGGCCGACGTGCTCGTCGTGGCCACGGGCTTCGATGCCATCAACCTGCTGTCGTCCTTCCAGCTGCATGGCCGCGGCGGGCTGTCGGTGCGGCAGGCCTGGGACGCCCATGGCGCCGAAGCCTTCATGGGCGTGGCCATTCCGCGCTTTCCCAACTTCTTCATGCTGGCCGGGCCCAACACCGCGCTGGGCCACGGCGGCAGCGTGGTGGCGCTGCTGGAGACGCAGACCGCGTACATCCTGAACATCCTGCGGCAGGCGATGGCGCGCCAGCGCGGACAGCGCTTCTGCCTGGAAGTGCGCCAGGACAGCCACGACGCCTACAACCAGCGGGTGCAGGCCGCGCACGACCGCATGATCTGGACGCACAAGGGCATGAGCAACTGGTACCGCAATGCACAGGGCCGGGTGGTGGCCACCACCCCCTTCCGCAACGACGACTACTGGCACATGGCCCGGCGCGCCGACCTGGCCGACTACCGCGTGGAGCCCGTCGCCAGCGGCGCGCCGGCGGTGGTGGTGGAGGCGCTGCGGCCATGACGACGACACCACACGCGGCCGGGCCGCACCTGCTCAGCGGCGTGCGCATCCTGGACCTGGGCACCATGGTGGCCGGCCCGGTGGCCTGCACCTTGTTCGGCGACTTCGGTGCCGAAGTGATCAAGGTGGAAGTGCCCGAGCGGGGCGACACCGTGCGCGATCTGGGACCGTTCGTCGACGACGAATGCCTGTATTGGCAGGTGGAGGCGCGCAACAAGAAGTCGATCACGCTGGACCTGCGCCAGCCCGCGGGACAGGCGCTGCTGTACCAGCTGGTCAAGGAAGCCGATGCGGTGGTCGAGAACTTCCGCCCCGGCACGCTGGAACGCTGGAACTGCGGCTGGGAAGCACTGCGGCGCCACAACCCGCGGCTGGTGATGCTGCGCGTCTCGGGCTTCGGCCAGACCGGGCCGTACCGCGAGCGCGCCGGCTACGACCGCATCGGCCTGGCCTTCGGCGGGCTGATGGGCATCACCGGCTATGCCGACCGGCCGCCGGTGCGCAGCGGCACGTCCACCGCCGACTACCAGACGGCGCTGCTGGGCGCCTTCTCGCTGATGATGGCGCTGTATCACCGCGACACCACGGGCGGCGAAGGCCAGGAGATCGACCTGTCGATGTATGAATCGGTGATCCGCTTCACCGAGGTGCTGGTGCCTGAATACGACCGGCTGGGCGTGGTGCGCCAGCGCCGCGGCAACAAGCACTTTGCGGCGGCGCCGGGCGAGCACTTTCGCACCCACGACGGCCGCTACCTGATATTTACCTGCTCGGCCGATGCAGGCTTCCAGCGGCTGTGTGCGGTGATGGAGCGATCCGACCTGGCCGCCGATCCGAGGCTGCGCAGCCACACCGGCCGCTGGGAACATGTGGACGAACTCAACGCCGTCGTGGCTGACTGGATCGAGCGCGAGCCGGTGGAGTCCTTGTGCCGCAAGCTGGACGAGGCCAAGCTGGCCTACTCCTTCATCTACACCATCGACGAGATCATGCAGGACCCGCACTACGCCGCGCGCGAAAGCATCGCCACGGTGCAGCACCCCAGGATCGGCCCGGTGAAGATGGCCGGCGTGTTCCCGCGCTTCTCAGGCCGCGAGAACAAGCCCATCGAGCCCGCGCCCGACCTGGGTCAGCACAACGACGAGGTATACGGCGGCCTGCTGGGTCTGAGCAGCGAAGAGCGCCGCGCGCTGGCCGAGCGGGGCGTCATCTGATGGGCTGGCGGCCGGGCTCGCTGGCGGTGGTGCTGGGCGGCGGCGGCGTGGCCGGGATCGCCTGGACCACAGGCGTGATCGCCGGGCTGGCGCGTGCGGGCCTGCGGCTGGCCGATGCCGACCTGTTCGTGGGCACTTCGGCCGGCGCGGTGGCCGGTGCCCAGCTGGCCTGCGGCCAGGACGTGGAAGCGCTGCTGGCGCTGCAGCTCCACCCGCCGGCCGATTCGCCCGAGCAGTTCAGGCCCTACTCGCAGGCCGAGGCGGACCGCCTCAACCGCGCGCTGTTCGACAAGGTGGGCGGCGACCTGGGCGCCGCGCGCCGCCGCATCGGGGCTTTCGCGCTGCGCAGCGCCACGCCTTCGCTGGCACAGCGCCTGGCCATCGTGGCCGCGCGGCTGCCGCAGGCCGCCTGGCCCGCGCGGCCGCTGCGGGTCTCGGCGGTGAACGTGCACAGTGGCGAACGCCGGCTGTTCGACGAGGCCAGCGGCTGCAGCCTGGTGCAAGCGGTGGCTGCCAGCTGCGCCGTGCCCGGCACCTGGCCGGTGGTGCCCTTCGGCGGACGCCAGTGGATGGACGGCGGCATCGCCTCGATGACACACGCCGATGCGGCCGCCGGCCATGCCCGCGTGGTGGTGCTTTCACCCTTTGGCTACAGCGAAGGCAACCCGGTCAGCGGCCACCTGCGGGCCGAAGTGGCGGCGCTGTGCGCCGGTGGCAGCGCGGTGCAGGTCATCGTGCCCGACGCGGCCTCGCAGGCCGCGATGGGCGAGAACGTGCTGGACCCCGCGCGTCGCCCCGCCAGTGCGCAGGCGGGGCTGAAGCAGGGGCTCGCGATCAGTCGATCATCACCTTGGCGCTCTTGACGAGCTTGGCGTACTTCTCGGTATCGGCCTTGATCTGCTGGGCCATCTGCTCGGGCGTGTTGCCGATGGGCTCGGCGCCGATCTCGTGCATGCGCTGGCGGAACTCGGGCGCCTGGATCACCTTGACCATCTCGGTGCTGAGCCTGGCCACCACGTCCTTGGGCGTGCCCGCCGGCGCCAGCACGCCGAACCAGGTGCCGAGGTCGAATCCCTTCATGCCGGCTTCGTCCATCGTCGGCACGTCGGGCAGCGCGGTCGAGCGCTTGGCGGTGGTCACCGCCAGCGCCTTGAGCTTGCCGGCCTTGATGTGCGGCAGCACCGGCGTCACCGTGTCGAACGACATCTGCACCTGGCCGCCGATCAGGTCGGTGGTCAGCGGGCCGCTGCCCTTGTAGGGGATGTGCAGCAGCGTGATGCCGTTCATGTCGGCGAACTGGGTGCCGATCAGGTGCTGCGCCGTGCCGTTGCCGTTGGAGCCGTAGGTGAAAGGGTTGGCCGCGGCCTTGGCCAGTGCCACCAGCGACTTCACGTCGGTGGCCGGCGTGCTGGCACTGATCACCAGCACGTTGGGCACCAGGGCCACGGTGGTGATGGGCGCCAGGTCCTTCTGAAAGTCGTAGGGCAGCTTCTTGTAGACGCTGGTGGCGATGGTGTGGTGCACCGCGCCCATCAGCAGCGTGTAGCCGTCGGGCTTGGCCTTGGCCACGTAGTCGGCGCCCAGCGTGGCACCGGCGCCTGGCTTGCTCTCGACGATCACCGTCTGCCCCAGCGATTGCTGCAGCTTCTCGGCCAGCGCACGGGCCAGCACGTCGGTGGTACCCCCGGCCGGGAACGGCACCACCAGGGTGACGGGTTTGGTGGGCCAGGCCTGCGCGATGGCCGCAGGGGCGGCCGCCAGCGCTGCCGTGGCCAGCAGCACAGCAGTGAACTTCATGGTCTTGTCTCCGGGTTGTTCTGGTCGGTGCCGTGGCTCAGGCGGCCAGCCGGGCGCCGGCCGATGCGGCCACCGCGCGGCACACCGCCTCGGTCACCTGCACGGTGGTGGCCTGGCCGCCCAGGTCGCGGGTGTGCAGGCGCGTGTCGGCCGTCACCTGTTCGATGGCGGCCATCACGCGGGCAGCGGCTTCGTGCTCGCCCAGGTGCTCCAGCAGCATCACCACCGACCAGAAGGTGCCCACCGGATTGGCCAGGCCCTTGCCCATGATGTCGAAGGCCGAGCCGTGGATGGGCTCGAACATGCTGGGGTAGCGGCGCTGGGGGTCGATGTTGCCGGTGGGCGCGATGCCCAGGCTGCCGGCCAGCGCGGCGGCCAGGTCGCTCAGGATGTCGGCATGCAGGTTGGTGGCGACGATGGTGTCCAGCGTCGCCGGCCGGTTGACCATGCGGGCGGTGGCGGCGTCCACCAGTTCCTTGTCCCAGGTGACGTCCGGGAACTCCTTCGCGATCTGCAGCGCGATCTCGTCCCACATCACCATCGCATGGCGCTGTGCATTGCTCTTGGTGATGACGGTCAGCAGCTTGCGCGGCCGCGACTGGGCCAGCTTGAAGGCAAAGCGCATGATGCGTTCGACGCCCGCGCGGGTCATCATCGACACGTCGGTGGCGGCCTCGATCGGATGGCCCTGGTGCACCCGACCGCCCACGCCGGCGTATTCGCCTTCGGAGTTCTCGCGCACGATCACCCAGTTCAGGTCATCGGGGCCGCAGCGCTTGAGCGGCCCATCGATGCCCGGCAGGATGCGCGTAGGCCGCACGTTGGCGTACTGGTCGAAGCCCTGGCAGATCTTCAGCCGCAGGCCCCACAGCGTGATGTGGTCGGGGATGTGCGGATCGCCGGCCGAGCCGAAGAGGATGGCGTCCTTGTCGCGCAGCGCATCCAGGCCGTCGGCCGGCATCATCACGCCGTGCTGGCGGTGGTAGTCGCCACCCCAGTCGAAGTTCTCGAACTCGAAGCGGAAGCCGCTGCCGGCCTCGGCCAGCGCCTGCAGCACCTGCTGGCCGGCGGGCACCACTTCCTTGCCGATGCCGTCGCCGGGAATGGTGGCGATGCGATAGGTCTTCATCAGTCTTGTCTCCAAATCGGGATGAGTCACTCTAGGTGGCGCATCCCCGCGCGGCACATGCCAAAAGTTGAACCGTTGTTGACTTCAAGTTAACAGTGCGTCGGCTACGCCTGGCGGTCGATGCGCACCACGCGCATCGCATAGCCGACGGCGCCCATCTCCGAATCGCTGCGCTCGACCTGCAGCCGGCCGCTGACCCACACCGCGTCCATCGCGCGCAGGCCCTTGTGCCCCGGCTCGGCGCGGCACATCACGATCTGGTTGGACGGTGGCGGCGGCGAATGGATGCAGGCGCCGAAGTACGGCACCAGCAGGAACTCGCGCAGGCCCTGGTCGCTGGCTTCCAGCGGCACCACGTAGCCGGGCAGCCGCACGTCGGTGCCGGCCAGGGCCGCCACCACGGGTGCGTTGTCCCAGGCGGCGCGCAGCCTGGCCAGCGCTTCGCGGGCGCGGGGATCGGTGTCCTGCAGGCTCTCCAGTTCGGCCGGCAAGGTCTTCAAGCCCAGCGTCGGGTCCCAGCCGCGCGGCATCAGGGCCATCCAGCCGATGTCGCGGTAGGCGGTGGCAGCCGCGGCCAGCCGGGGGCCGGCCCCCAAGCCCATTGCCAGCCAGGCGCCGGACGCCATGCAGCGGCCCAGCCATTGGCGCCGGGCCAGGTGCGGCGTGTGCATGGCCACCTGCGGCTCAGGCGGCAGCGGCGCCGCGCCGTGCAGACGCCTGGCGGCGCCGCGCCACGCCCGCCACCAGCGCGCCACCGGCCAGCAGCAGGCCCCAGGTGGCCGGCTCGGGCACGGCCGAGACGTTCAAGGCCATGGCGCCCGCGCTGATGTCCGCGCCGGAGGAATCCAGCAGCGTCACGTTGGCCAGGCCGAAGGTGCCCACGCCCGGCGCGCTGCCGATGCTGGTGACGCTGAACGAAGCCAGCACGCCCGAGCCGTTGACGCCCGGCACACCCAGGCCGATGAGCGTGCCCAGCGTGAAGCTGACGGTGCCCGCGCTGTTGTCGACCATGCCACCCAGGAAGTCGGTGCTGCCGCCGGTGGACAGGAAGGCGCCCTCGCTCACGCCGCCGACCTGGAAGGCCGCCGGGTTGAAGGTGATGTCGAACTGGTAGCCATAGAGGTCGGCCACGTCGGTGGCCGCGACCTGCAGCGTGAAACTGCTGCCCAGCGCCACGCTGGACGGGCCGGTGATGGACAGCGTGGTCGCTGCGGTGGCAGGGGCAAGGGCGGCACACAGGGTCAGGCCGGCCAGCGCGGCGCGCAGGCCAGAAGCGGTGAAGTTCATGTCAACGGTCCTTGAAGCGGAAGAAGAAGGCCACTCAGCGGCAGGCGGTGCCCGGCACCATCAGGCGCGCGATGCCCGAGATGTCGCGGATATCGATCAGGCCGTTGCTGTCCAGGTCCAGCCGCTCCACGTAGCGGTCCTGCCCCCTGCGCGCGCCCACGGCCGACTTGGCTTGCGCCAGGTCGCTGCAGCCGCTGTGCACCGTGGCCTGGCGCTCGCTGCCCAGGTCCACCACGCCGGCACCGGTGGCACCGGCAAAACTGGCGGTGATGCGATCGACCCCCGGGCGCAGCGGGCCGAAGCGCGAGGCGCAGGTGGCCACGCCGCTGGCATCGGTGGTGGCGGTGCAGGCGGCGCCGCTGCCCTGCAGCGAGAAGGTCACCGTCTGGTTGGCCACCGGGCCCCAGCCGTTGCTCAGGCGTGCCGCGATGCGGTTGGGGCCGGGGCTGGCCGCCAGGAACTCCAGCGAACTGACGCGCCACACCGGCACCGAGGTGGTCGGGTCCTGCTTGGCCAGCCAGGCGGCCGTGCACTCGCGGCCGATGGCAAAGGCGCGCAGCAGCTTCTCGTTGCCGATGATGAACTGGCTGGGCGTCTTGCGGCCTTCGGCCTGGATCTTCTTGATCAGCGCCAGCGAGCCGTCCCAGTACACATGCGGGTTGGAGGCCGAGTCCACCTTCATGTCCTTGAGCAGCGCATAGGTGCGCTCCATCGAATCGAGGTAGCTGGCGATCGCCGGCACGCTGTTGGCCGACATCGACGAGCCGCCCGAGACGAAGAGCTTGACTTCCTTGCCGCCATCGCGCGCGCGGATGACGAAGCCGGTGGCGCCCGGCGTGTGGCCGGGCGTGGACAGCACCGTGACCGTGCGGCCGCCGGTGCTGATGTCGTAGGGCGTGAGCACCGATGAATCGAGCGTGATGGGCGCATACGCCTTGTTGGCCGCATCGGCCGAGCCGAGGTAGATGGTGGCGCCGGTGCTTTCCTTGATCTGCCCAGCGCCGCCGTCATGGTCGCCATGGCCGTGGGTGATCAGCGCGCTGTGCAGCGGCCCTGCGGTGCCCAGCCCCAGCGACTGCAGCGCCGGCAGGTTGAAGTTGCGCATCTCGGCGGCGTTGTTGCCGCCGTCGATCATCACGAAGCCGCTGCCGTTGCGCAGGATGTACTGGCCCACGTACTCGGTGCCGATGTACCAGACGTCGTCCATGATCTGCGTGAGCGGCACGCGGATGCTGTTCTTGGTGCGTTCGGCCAGCACGATCTGGTTGTTGTCGTCGGGCAGGTTGCAGTAGAAGGCGCGCCACGGATGCACCATGGTCGGGTCGCCCCCGGTGTTCAGGCGCGAGGCTTCCATGTGGCGGTCGAACTCGGTCTGCGGCTGCGCTGCGGCCACCGCCGCCGTGGTGGCCGCAGCGGCCAGCGCCAGCGGCCGAAGGGCCTTCGTCCATCGTGTCATTGCGTGTCTCCTGGGATGTTCTTCGAGGGGTCGCAACGACTGTAGGAGGCGCTTTGCCCCCTGGCGCGCAGCGCCGGTTAAGGCGTGATTGAGCGCAGGTTAAGGATCGCCCGGGCATTCCCTGAGCCTGCAGCCGGCCCTGCTGCCGTTAACCTGCAGTCAACAATGGAGACGCTATGGCCACCAGCATTCTTCCGGCCGACCTGGGCTTCTTCTCGGCGCTGGCCGCGGCCGGCAGCTTGAGCGCGGCCGCGCGCGAGCTGGGCGTGAGCACCGCGGCAGTGAGCAAGCACCTGGCGCAGATGGAGTCGCGCATCGGCGTGGCCCTGGTGGTGCGCACCACGCGCCGCATGAGCCTGACCCCCGAAGGCGAGCTGTACCTTGCGCATGCGCGCCGCATCCTGGGCGAGATCGACGGGCTGGAGCAGCTGCTGGGCGTGGCCAGCTCGACGCCCAAGGGGCTGCTGCGCGTCAATGCCACGCTGGGCTTCGGCCGCTCGCACGTCTCGCCGCTGATCTCCAAGTTCGTGCGCAAGCACCCGGGCGTGGAAGTGCAGCTGCAGCTGTCGGTCAACCCGCCGCCGCTGACGGAAGACAGCTACGACGTGTGCGTGCGTTTCGGCGAGCCGCCCGATTCACGCGTGGTGTCGCGCCGCATCGCGCCCAACCGCCGGGTGCTGTGTGCCTCGCCCGCCTACCTGGCGCGCCATGGCACGCCCAAGGTGCCGAACGACCTGGTGCGGCACAACTGCATCGGCATCCGTCAGGGCGAAGAAGCCTACGGCGTGTGGCGCCTGTCCAGCGGCCGCGGCCGGCATGCCACGGTGGAGTCGATCAAGACCCGCGGCGGCCTGACCACCAACGACGGCGAGATCGCGGTGAACTGGGCGCTGGACGGCCACGGCATCGTGATGCGGGCCGAGTGGGACGTGGGCCGCCACCTGCGCAGCGGCCGCCTGGTGCAGGTGCTGCCGCAATACGCCACGCCCGATGCCGACATCTATGCGGTGTATCCGCAGCGCCACCAGCTGGCTGCGCGGGTGCGCGCCTTCGTGGACTTCCTGGCGCAGTCGTTCGGCCAGCAGGCGCTGGCCCAGCGCGGCTGAACGAACCCGCGCCTAGAGCAGCCGGAACGCTGCGACCGCCACCAGCGTGGGCCCCAGCGCAGCCAGCAGCAGCCAGCCGGCGTTGATCGCGCCATCGGTGAAACCGCCGCGCAGGATGGAAAAGCCTGCGGGGTTGGGCGCGTTGGCGATCACCGTCAGGCCGCCACCGGTCACCGCGCCGGCCACCAGCGAGATCTTGAACTGCTCGCTCAGGCCCTCCACCAACGAGCCCAGGTAGGTGAGCGCGGCGTTGTCCGTCACCGCCGTGAGCAGCGTGGCGCCGTAGTACACCGCGCTCGGGCTCATCGACGTGAGCACCGGCTGCAGCCACCACTGCTGCTGCCCGCCCAGCACCACCAGCCCGGCCAGGAAGAAGGCCACCAGCAGCGCCTCGCGCAGGATCAGCGGATCGTGGTGGCGCGGGTAGGCGGCGCTGTAGCCGATGAAAAACAGCAGCAGCCCCAGGAACACCGCCGGGTGGTGCGAGAAGGTGACCACGCCCGCCAGGAACAGCGCGCACACCACCATGGCCGACACCGGCACCAGGCGGCGCACGTCGGTGTCACCATCGGCCGCATGGGCCAGGATCTGGCGGCCGAACAGCAGCGTGACGGCCGCCGCGTTGATGGTCACGGCCAGGGCCGAGCGCCAGCCGAAGTGGGTGAGCATGTAGACCATGTCCCAGTTCCACTTGGCGGCCACCATCAGCACCGGCGGCGCCGCGAAGGAGGTGAGCGTGCCGCCGATGGACACGTTGACGAACAGCACGCCGATGGTGGCGTACTTGACCCGCTGCGGGATGTCGGTCGCGAAGATGCGGTCGCGCAGCATCATCGCGGCCAGCGTCATGGCCGCCGGCTCGGTGATGAAGGAGCCCAGCAGCGGCAGCACCGACAGCGCCAGGAAGTAAATCGCCAGCCGCCGAGGCAGCGGCAGCAGCCGCGCCAGGCCCTGCACGCCCGCCATCGACAGCTGCAGGATCGGCCGGCTGCCGGCCACCACCATGATGGCGAAGACGAACAGCGGCTCGGTGAAGTTGCGGCTGTCCACGTACTCGGTGGCAAAGGCCTTGCCCTGGGTGGCGAACATGAACAGCACCAGCACCAGCGCCCAGAAGCCGAACACCACCTCCACCTCCCCCAGGAGGTGCAGGCTGCCCTCATGCCGCGGGTAGCGGTGCGCCAGGCGTTGGAACAGGGTGGTGGAGAAGGTGTGGATCAGCGCGATGAGAAAGAGCCCGGCGCCGACGAGCTGAACGGTGGTGGGAGACGTCATGCGGGGATTGTGCTTTGCGCTGTCACGCCTTCACGAACCGCACCACCATCTCGACGATGGCCTCGCGCCGGGCGGCGGTGGCGGCGGGGTCGTCGAAGTCGACCTTGAAGATCAGGCCGAAGGTGTGGCGGTTGGCCACGTTGAAGAAGCACGGGGCCGCGATGGCCATGTGCAGCGACACGGGATCGATGCCGGGGCGGAACACGCCCTCCTGCACGCCGCGGTCGTAGATCTCGGCCACCGCGTCGATGGCGGGCACGTTCAGCTGCTGGATGGTCTTGCTCTGCGCCAGGAACTCGCCCCGGTGCATGTTCTCGTTCATCACCAGGCGGATGAAGTCGGGGTTCTCCGACTGGTAGTCGAAGGTGAAGGCCACCAGCTTGCGCAGCGCGGCCTCGGGGACCAGGTCTTCCAGCTGCAGGCCCGCCTCGATGCGGCGGATGCGGCTGTAGGCCGCCTCCAGCACGGCCAGGTACAGGCCTTCCTTGCTGCCGAAGTAGTAGTAAATCATGCGCTTGCTGGTGCGCATGGCCTCGGCGATGTCGTCGATGCGGGCGCCCGCGAGCCCCTTCTCCGAGAACTCGTGGGTCGCCACCTCGATGATGTCCGCCATCGTGCGGCCGGGGTCGTTGGTGCGCGGCACGCTGGCTGGCGCAGCCGCCTTCTTCCGGGGCGACGCAGTGGTTCGGCGCGCGGAATGTACCGTTTCGTCCATTTGGCGAGCGTAACCGAAGCCCGCCGGGACGTAGAGGTCAGGCGGCCAGTGCGGCCGGTGGCAGGCCTTGCCGGTCGCGCTCGGCCATGCGCTCGTACAGCGCCTCCAGGTCGCGCGCGAAACGTTCGCCGCTGAAGAGCGCAAAGCCCTCACGCCCGGCGTCCAGGTGCTGGCGCATGGCCTGCAGCGCCTCGCGGTCGCGCATCAGCGCGATGGCGGTCTGCTCGTACTGCTCGAGCGTGGTGCAGGCCAGCTCGGGCAGGCCCACGCTGTGCAGCAGGCTGCCGGCCACGCGGGAGGCAAAGCTGTCGCCCATCAGCGTGAGCACCGGCACCCCCATCCACAGCGCATCGCTGGCGGTGGTATGGGCGCTGCAGGGCCAGTTGTCCAGCATGAAGTCCACCAGCGGCAGGCGGGCCAGATGCTCGTCGTTGCCCACGCGCGGCGCAAAGCGGATGCGGCCCGGCTCCAGCCCGCGGGCCTCGGCTTCGCGCTCGATGTTCTTCATCGCCTGGTGGTTGTCGGCCAGCATCCACAGCAGGCTGCCCGGCACCGCGTGCAGGATGCGGGCCCAGGCGTCGAAGGTCTCGGGCGTCAGCTTGAAGCTCTGGTTGAAGTTGCCCAGGATGATCTTGTCTTCCGGCAGGCCCCACTGCATGCGACGGTGCGGCTCGGGCCGCTGACGCCGGCTGTCGTTGGGCTGGTAGCAGCCGGGCAGCTGGGCGATGTGCTCGCTGTAGTGGGCGGCATGTTCCAGCGGCGTGACCTGCGGGTCGCCGATGATGTAGTCGATGTAATCTGCGCCGCAGGTGCCCGGAAAGCCCAGCCACGCCACCTGGATGGGCGCGGGCCGGTACGCGAACACGCCCAGCCGGTTCTCGAAGGTCTGGCCCTTCAGGTCCACCAGCACGTCGATCTCGTCGGCATGGATGCGCTGGGCCATCTCGGCCAGCGACATGCCGTTCATGTCCACGAAGTGCTCGCAGGCGCTGCGGATGCGGTGCTGCACCGGCGTGTTGTCGTCGCGGCTGTGCGAATACAGCGTGACCTCGAAGCGCGAGGTGTCGCGCTTTTCCAGCGCTTCGACCATCAGCAGCGTGGTGGCGTGGCTGTAGAAATCGGACGACACATAACCGATGCGCAGGCGCCGGCTGCCCGCCGCGGCCACGCGCCGGCGCGGCAGCGGCTTGACGCCGAGGGCGCAGCGCTGGGCCACCTGCTGCGCCGCCTTGAGAAACAGCGGCGGCGGCACGTCCAGCGCGGTCAGCGCCCACACGGCGCCTTCGCCCTTGGTGCTCAACGGGTCGACCTCGATCTCCTGCAGCGTCTTGACCAGCTGCGACTGGTCCTGCGCGTACTGGCGCCAGGCGCAGGCGTACTGGCGCAGGTGCAGCACCATCACCTGGGCGGCAAAGCGCCCGGGCTCCAGCGTCACGGCGGTCAAAAAGCTTTCGGCCGCTTCCTCGAACAGCTTCATCTCCTTGAGCGACAGGCCCAGCTTCATGTGGATGGCCGGGTCGCGGATGCACAGCACCATCGCTTCCAGGTAGATGGGAATGGCTTCTTCGTGCCGGCGCAGCTCGGCCAGCGTGGTGGCGTGGTTGCTGACGAACTGGTAGTGCTCGCGCGCTTCGCCGGTGGCATGGGCCTCGAACAGGGTCAGCGCCTCGGCGAACCGGTTCTGGCGCATCAATGCGGTGGTGAGCTGGTGCACCGCCTTCAGGTTGCCGGGCTCCAGCGCATGGGCACGCTGGGCGGCTTCGGCCATGCCGGCGATGTCGCCCAGGTGGTGGCGGGCGGCGCCCAGCGCCAGCCACTGTTCCACACCGAAGCGCGGGTGCCGGGTCATGCCGGCCAGGGCGGATTCGGCCCGCTGCCAGTTCTCCAGCGCGTCTGCGCCGGCGGGCACGTCGGTGCGGGGCACCGGGCGGGCGACAGGGGCGGTGCGGCGGCGGGCGTGGCGAGCAAGCATGGCGGGCGGTCCATCTCTTCAATATGAGTCGCCAAGGCTACCGACCCCCCGCAAATCGGTTACCACAAACAGCAGCGTGCTTGCAGGCTATTTACAACTCTTCTTCACGCCGGGGCTTAAGTCCGCGGAAGCGGGGTCCGATAAGGCTTCCATCAGCGCTTGACAAGGGTGCTGAGAGACCCGGAAGCCCTCCCGGGCAGTCGCCAAACAACAAGCAGGCGTGGCTCGGGAGGACTTGGCGGGAACCGCCTGGCCTTCGGCCGCTGTCCAGCAGACAACTGTTGGATATCGGCAGGCAGCCGGCACGGCTGATGGAGGTCTCCTCCGCCAGACGAGGCAAATCCGGCGCCAGCGCCGGGATCTCATCATCATTAGGAGTGTGTCCCCATGGCCATGACCATCAACACCAACGTCACTTCCCTGACGGCGCAGCGCAACCTGAACGCTTCGCAAAGCACCCTCACCACCGCGATGCAGCGCCTGTCCTCGGGCACCCGCGTCAACAGCGCCAAGGACGATGCCGCCGGCCTGGCGATCGCCGAGCGCATGAACGCGCAGACCCGCGGCCTGAGCGTCGCCGCCCGCAATGCCAACGACGGCATCTCGCTGGCGCAGACCGCTGAAGGCGCGCTGGGCAAGGTGGGCGACATGCTGCAACGCATGCGTGAACTGGCGGTGCAGTCGGCCAACGCCACCAACAGCGACACCGACCGCTCGGCCCTGCAATCGGAAGTGGTGCAGCTGCGCGATGAAATCGACCGCGTCGCCAAGAACACCAGCTTCAACGGCAAGAAGCTGCTGGACGGCTCCTTCGCCGCCGGCAACTTCCAGGTCGGCGCCAACTCGGGCCAGGTGATCTCGATCGCCGCGATCACCGACTCGTCGGCCACCGGCCTGTCGAAGGTGGTGTACGGCTCGTCCAGCGCCACCGGCATCTCGGCCAGCTCGGTCACCACGCTGACCGAGATCACCGACGGCTCGCTGGCGGTGGCCGTCAGCGGCGTCGCCTACTCGCTGGGCAACCTGTCGACCGCCCGCACCGGCGAAGAGCGCCTGGGCCAGGTGGTGGAAGCCATCAACCGCCTGACCTCGGACACCGGCGTGACCGCCTTCCTGAAGAAGGAATCGACCGGCACCTACACCGTCAACCTGCGTTCGGACAAGCTCGACACCACCGGCGCTGCCGTGGGCATCAGCCTGAACGGCTTCAGCACCGCCACCACCGGCATCTCGTCGGCCAGCATCTCCGCCGGCTCGGGCACCTCCATCGCCGGCATCGACAAGCTGTCGATCGGCACCTCGGAAGACGCCTGGCTGGCCATGAAGCAGATCGACGATGCGCTGACCCAGATCAACGGCGCGCGCGCCGGCCTGGGTGCGGTGCAAAGCCGGTTCGAGAACGCGGTGTCCAACATCCAGACGCAAGCCGAGAACACCGCGGCTGCCCGCGGCCGCATCGTGGACGCCGACTTCGCCTCGGAAACCGCCAACCTGTCGAAGGCGCAGATCCTGCAGCAGGCCGGCACCGCGATGGTCGCCCAGGCCAACCAGCTGCCCCAGCAGGTGCTGCAGCTGCTGCGCTGATCCGCAGCCGCCTGGCGGCAGGCCCATCGGGGCCGCCGCCCTGCCCCTTCCAACGCCCCGCAGGCTTCGCGCCGCGGGGCGTTTTCCGTTCGAAACTGGGGCGCCTTTGTGTAGCTCTTCGCGGTTTTGTCCCGCTCGCGGCGATTGAACAATGGGCACGTCCCACGGTGATCGCGGCGGAGTCCAGCCGGCATCCATCCCTGGGCCGCCTTACTGGAGAGCCTGATGCCGCAGACCATCAACACCAACATCGCTTCGCTGAATGCCCAGCGCAATCTGAACGCTTCGCAAAGCAGCCTGCAGACGTCGATGCAACGGCTGTCGTCGGGCGTGCGTGTCAACAGCGCCAAGGACGATGCCGCGGGCCTCGCCATCGCCGAGCGCATGAACACCCAGGTGCGCGGCCTCAGCGTGGCGGCCCGCAACGCCAACGACGGCATCTCGATGGCGCAGACGGCCGAAGGGGCGCTGGGCAAGATCGGCGACATGCTGCAGCGGATGCGCGAACTGGCGGTGCAGTCGTCCAACGCCAGCAACAGCACGCAGGACCGCAGCGCGCTGCAGGCCGAAGTGGGCCAGCTGCGCGACGAAATCGACCGCGTGGCCAAGCAGACCGGCTTCAACGGCACCAAGCTGCTGGACGGCAGCTTCTCGGCGGCCACCTTCCAGGTAGGGGCCAACTCGGGTGAAGTGATCACCGTCGCGGCGCTGACCAATGCCTCGGCCACCGGCCTGTCCAAGGTGGTGTACGGCTCCACCAGCCAGGTGGGCGTATCGACCTCGGGCATCACCACCTTGTCCGCGGTCACCGACGGCTCGCTGGCGGTGACGGTGAGCGGTGTGGCCTTCTCGCTGGCCAACCTGGCCACCGCCCGCACCGGCGAAGAGCGCCTGGGCCAGGTGGTGGAAGCCATCAACCGCCTGACCTCGGACACCGGCCTGACCGCCTTCCTCAAGCAGAGCGCGCCCGGCGTGTTCGACGTGGAACTGCGCTCGGACAAGCTGGACACCAGCGGCGCCGCCGTCGCCACGTCGTTGACGGGTTTTTCCACCGCCATCACCGGCATCTCGGGCGCGGGCATTTCCGCCGGCACCGCCACGTCCACCGCCGGCATCGACGCCCTGACCATCGCCACGCCCGAAGACGCCTGGCTGGCCATGAAGCAGATCGACGATGCGCTGGTGCAGATCAACGGTGCCCGCGCCACGCTGGGCGCGGTGCAAAGCCGGTTCGAGAGCGCCGTCTCCAACATCATGACGCAGGGCGAGAACACCTCGGCCGCGCGCGGCCGGATCATGGACGCCGACTTCGCGGCCGAGACGGCCAACCTCTCGCGCGCGCAGATCCTGCAGCAGGCCGGCACGGCGATGGTGGCGCAGGCCAACCAGCTGCCGCAGCAGGTGCTCAAGCTGCTGCAAGGTTGACGAAGCCTTACATCCCCAGGGTCAAGTCGGCATGGGGATGACCGAATAACGACGGGCCGGCCTGAGTGCCGGCCGCGCGCCGTTGGCAGGCACACATCAGCAAGGGGAACAACATGGCATCGGTCACCTCCATCGGCATAGGCAGCGGCCTCAAGGTCGATGACATCATCACCGGCCTGATGAAGATCGAAAGCCGGCCGGTCACCCAGCTGGAGTCGCGTGCCGCCGACATCAACGCCAAGATCTCGGCCTACGGCTCGCTGACCTCGGCGATGGAAGACTTCCGCTCGGCCTCGGTCACGCTGGCCGGCCTGGGCACCTTCAATTCGATGAACGGCAGCAGCACCAATGCCAATGCGGTGGCGGTGAGCACCGCCACCGGGGCCAGCGCGGGCAGCTATGCGGTGGAAGTGCAGCAGCTGGCCACCGCCCAGTCGGTGTCCAGCAAGCCGTACACCGCCGCCACCTCGCCGGTGGGCAGCGGCACGCTGAACATCGACATCGGCAGCTGGAATGCCGGCAACACCAACTTCACGCCCAACAGCGGCGGCAAGACCTTGAGCGTGGAGGTGACCGCGGCCGACACGCTGAGCACGCTGCGCGACAAGATCAACGGGCTGGGGGCCGGGGTCAATGCCTCCATCCTCAACGACGCCAGCGGCGCGCGGCTGGTGATCAACTCCCGCGAGACCGGCACCACCAACGGCTTTCGCATCACCGCCACCGACGGCGACGGCACCAACACCGACAACCTGGGCCTCTCGGCCCTGGCCTTCGACCCGCCCAATGCCGCCTCGGCCACCACGCTGCGGCAGTCGGGCGGCGATGCGCAGGCCAAGGTCAACGGCCTGCCCGTCACCTCGGCCAGCAACACCCTGGCCAACGTGGTGGAAGGCGTGACGCTGACGCTGGGCGCCACCACCACCAGCCCGGTGAGCGTGGCCGTGAGCCCCGACACCGAGAAGGTGAAGAAGGCGCTGACCGACTTCACCAAGGCCTACAACACGCTGACCACGCTGCTGTCCAAGCAGACCAAGTACGACGACGCCACCAAGACCGCCGGCATGCTGCAGGGTGACAGCACGGCCGTCTCGCTGCAGCGGCAGCTGCGCAACCTGGTGGGTGCCAGCTCGCCGGCCTCGTCGGTGTACCAGACGCTGTCGTCGGTGGGCGTGAGCCTGCAGGCCGATGGCACGCTGTCGGTGGACGACGCCAAGTTCAGCAAGGCCCTGACGGCCAACCTGGGCGAGGTGCGCAAGCTGTTCACCGCCACCGACCTGACCAACAACAGCCGCAGCGGCATCGGCACCCAGCTGCGCAAGTTCAGCGATTCGGTGCTGAGCGTGGAAGGCTCCCTGACCAGCCGCACCGAGGCGCTGAACAAGAGCCTGACCCGCAACGAGACCGAGACCAAGAAGGCCCAGGACCGCGTGGACGACGTCGAGAAGCGGCTGCGCGCGCAGTACTCGGCGCTGGACACCAAGATGTCCAACCTGAACTCGCTGAACACCTACATCAGCAACCAGATCGCGGCCTGGAACAAGGCCTGACGCGGGGCGCGCCAAAGACCCGAAGTAGGCACTTATTACGGCCGCCCGCAGGTTCAAGTCACTCGCCGCCCAGGCCGATAACAGCTCATCGCAGCAGCAACGTCCAACCGCATCATGTACGCACCGCACGCCGCTTCGCCCTTCGGTCACGCCCACTCCATCGCCAACATGTACCGCGCCGTCGGCGTGAACACGAGCGTGGAAGCCGCCGATCCGCACCGGCTGGTGGCGATGCTGTTCGACGGCTTCATGGACGCCATCGCCCAGGCGCGTGGTGCGCTGCTGGCCGGCGACATCGAACGCAAGGGCCGCGAGATCAGCCGCGCCGCGCGCATCGTGGAAGAGGGCCTCAAAGGCGGCCTCAACCTCGAAGCCGGTGGTGGCCTGGCCGCGGACCTCAACGACCTTTATGCCTACGTCACGCTGCGGCTGACGCAGGCCAACCTTCGCAACGACGAACAGGCGCTTCAAGAATGCCGCCGCCTGATCGAGCCCCTGCGTGACGCCTGGGCGGCGATCGCACCGCAGGCCACCACCGCGGCTTCGACTGCCCGATGACCCTCCCTCTCTGCGATCGGCGGCACGCCGCACTCACCATGAACGACAAGCTGCTCGCCTACTACGAAGCCATCGAGCGAGCCAGCGCCGACATGCTCGAAGCAGCGCGGGCCGGCAACTGGGACCAGGTGCTCAAGCTCGAAGGCGCCTGCGTGCTGCTGATCTCGCAGCTCAAGCACGCGGCCCGCAGCGAGAAGCTGCCGCCCGAATCGATGCAGCTCAAGACCCGCATCATGCAGCGCATCCTGGTCAACGACGCGGAGATCCGCGTGCTGGCCGAGCCCTGGATCGAAGACCTGGACCACCTGATGTCCGGTCAGTCGCAGACGCTGCATTGAAGCCCGAGCGCGCCATGTCGTCCGCCCTGACGCCCGATACCCAGCCCGCGCCGCTTGATGCCCTGAGCGGCGACGAGCGCGACAGCTTCCGCGTCAGCGCGCCCGAGCAGGTGGCCGCGCTGCTGCGCGAGCTGATGGACGAAGGCGCCACCGTGCACCTGAGTGCCCCCGACGGCAGCGCGTACACCACCACCGTGTGGACCGTGGACACGGCCGCCGGCAAGATCAGCTTCAGCGCCAACGCCACCGACCCGCAGCTGCAGGCGCTGGTGGACGCCGGCGAAGCCACCGTGGTGGGCTACCTCGACAATGTGAAGCTGCAGTTCGACCTGCAGCAACTGCTGCTGGTGCATGGCCACCGCGCCTGCGCGCTGCAGGCGCTGATGCCCACCGAGCTGTTCCGCTTCCAGCGCCGCAACAGCTACCGCGTGCGGCCGGTGGCGCGCAACACGCCGTCGGCCCATTTGCGCCACCCCAGCCTGCCCGACATGCAGCTGTCGCTGCGGGTGCTGGACGTCAGCCTGACCGGCTGCGCCATCTTCCTGCCCGACGACGTGCCGCCGCTGCCCCCGGGCGTGCGGCTGCAGGGCGCGCGCATCGAGCTGGATGCACACACCCGCTTCGAAGCCACGCTGCAGCTGCACCACGTGACCTCGCTCAACCCGCAAAGCGGCGGCCTGCGCCTGGGCTGCTCGCTCAGCGGCCTGAACGGCGAAGCCCAGCGCGCGCTGCAGCGCTACATCGACCAGACCCAGAAGCGCCGGCGCCTGCTTGCGCTCGACTGAAAGGCCGGCCCATGCGTGCGCGCGGCTTCAGCTTCATCGAGCTGCTGCTGGTCGTGGCCATCGTGGCCCTGCTTGCCGCGCTGGGCATGCCTTCTTATGCCGACCTGAGCGCCCGCCAGCGGCTGGCGGCGGCCTCCGAGCAACTGGCCGCCGACCTGCAGCAGGCGCGCTTCGACGCGGTGCAGGCCGGCCGCGACGTGCACGTGAGCCTGCGCGGCGGCACCCAGTGGTGCTATGCGGTGAGCATGGCCCCGGGCTGCGATTGCCAGCAACCCGCCGCCCCCACCCTGCCCGCCTGCGCCCTGCGCCGCAACGACGCCGCCGCGCACCCCGACGTGCAGCTGGCCACCGACCGCCAGCAGGCGGTGTTCGATGCCCGCATGGGCCGCGCCGCGCCCGGCGTCGTGGCCCGGCTGAGCGTGGGCGAGCGTAGCGCCGAGGTGCAGCTGACCGCTTCGGGCCGCGCCCGCGCCTGCGGTCTGGGCGCCGACCTGCCCGGCCTGCCCCGCTGCTGAAACAGGCTCGCGCGGCGGCGCTGCCGGCGCGGCCGTGCTACAACCGCGGGTTGTCAAGCTGACCACGCCCCACCGGGCCCTACTCCCATGCCTGCGCTGCAGATCTACTACGTCGAGGACAACGAGGAGTTGCGCGAGACCATCGGGCTGCTGCTCGAGGCCGACGACCGTGTCGTCACGTCGTTCGCCACCGCGGAAGCGGCGCTGGCCGCCTTCGAAAAGCAGGCCTGCGACGTCGTCATCACCGATGTGAGCCTGCCCACGATGTCGGGCGTGGACCTCGCCCGCGCCGTGCTGGCGCAAAAGCCGGGCACCTGGGTGGTGCTGTCTTCCGGCTACGCCCTGACCCGCGGACTGGAAACGCTGGGCGACACCGTGCGCTCGCTGCCCAAGCCCTTCGAGGTGGAAGAGATGGACTCGCTGCTGGCCGAGATCGCGGCCGCGGTCGCGGCGCACCGCACCTGACGGCGCAAGACCCCTCGGCATTTCAGCCGGCACGGCCAACCCCCTTGGGGGGCTGGTGAATATCGATCATCTATTGGCCTGATCGTGTAGCTAAGCTGCCAATGGCATCGAATGACACGTCAAGGAGCTGAAGATGATGCGCAAATGGGTGGGGGCGGTGGCCCTGGGAGCATGGTTGGCCTGCGGCGGCAACGCCTGCAGCGCCAAAACGAACGCAGCAGACGCGCCGGCCGAAGCGGCCGAAGCGGCCGAAGACCTGACGCGGCATGGAGATTTCGCGCAGCTGCCCTGGCAGCGCGGCCCGGCCTCCGGGCGGGTGGGCGACAAGGCGCAGCTCGGCATCCCGAAGGCCGCAAGCCTCCTGCCGGAGGCCAATGGCGCCAAGTTCCTGGAACTCACGGGCAACTTGCCGGAGTCCGGGCAAACCGTGCTAGTGAAAGACAACTGGTGGGCGACGTTCGCGTTCGTCGAATCAGGCTACATCAAGGACGACGAGAAGCTTGACGCGGATGCCCTGCTGAAGCGCCTGCGCGACGGTGACCGCGCGTCCAACGAAGAACGCCGCAAGCTCGGCATCGACGAGCTCTTCACCGACGGTTGGGCCGTGCCGCCCCACTACGACCAGGCATCCAAGCAACTGGAATGGGGTGTGCGGCTGCATTCGTCGAGCAGCCCCAGACCGGTGGTGAACTACACCATGCGCATACTGGGGCGACATGGCTATGAGAGCGTGACCCTCGTCACCGACGAGGAAACGCTGGACCACGACGTGCAGGAACTGCGCGGCATGCTGGCCTCAAGCTTCCGCTTCAATGCGGGCG
This sequence comes from uncultured Aquincola sp., assembly GCF_964001545.1. Classification (NCBI taxonomy): domain Bacteria; kingdom Pseudomonadati; phylum Pseudomonadota; class Betaproteobacteria; order Burkholderiales; family Sphaerotilaceae; genus Aquincola; species uncultured Aquincola sp. Next base: position 2,932 of record NZ_CAXFDV010000586.1, on the reverse strand, counting down.
AGCGCTACGACGAGTTCAAGCCGGGCGACCACATCGCCGAGTTCGGGCTGGGCGCGCTGGTGCTGGGCGGCGCCGCTGCCGCGGCCGTCAAGGGGGGTTGGTTCAAGGGCTTGTTGGCCGCCCTGGCGGCAGGCTGGAAGTTGGCCGCAGCGGCGGTCGTGGCCCTGTTCGCAGGCATTCGCAAGCTCTTCAGCCGCAAGGCCGGTTGAGCGCTGGTCAAGACCTCGCGTGAACGTTCCCCATCCTGAGCAGTGGCTGGTGGCGCTGCTGCTTGCGTTTTACCTGAAGGACTGCCTGCTGTTGCTGCGCCCCGACGAGGCCGTTTTGCGGCGGGGCCTGCGCGGGCGTTGGCAGGCCGGCTTCGGGCTGCGGGACTGGACGCTGCGTGGCCGCGAACCCTATATGTGCCACCCGCTGCGGCCCTTCGAACCGGTATGGCGCGTGCCCTGGCTGAGCGACCCGGTGGCCGCAGCAGCCCCTTGCCAGGTGCAGGTGCCCGCCGTGTTGGCGGCGCTGCGCCCCTGGGTGGCTGGCATCTGGCTGTCGCTGTTTGTGCTGCTGCCGGTTTGCCTGTTCATGCAGGCCCCGCTGGTGCTTACCTCGGCGGTGCTGACGCTGATTTACCTGCAGATCGGCGCGGCCCTGGCGATCACCTGGCGGGCGCGGGCGCGACTGGAGCTGGACGGTCCACGATTCGCAACGCTGGCGGCCGAGGTGCTGGCCTGCCCGCCTTATGCCGCCAACCTGCTGCGCAAGCTGTCGCTGAGCCTGGCACACCGCGACGACCTGTCGGGCGCCATCGCACGCTGGATGGACGAGGCCGGGCAGTCCAAGGTGCGCACGCAATGCCGCGCCCGGCTGGCGGCGCATATCGCGCAGTTCGATGCCGAAGATCCGCAGGTGGCGGCGCTGACCCGCCTGCGGCGCCACTTCGGCGCAGACGACTGAGCCGGCATGGCAGCCGACGATCTCGGCCACCGAGAGCATGTGGGTCTTTCGTTCAAGCCCGCTCAGCACGCCCAAAAAACTCTCACGCTCTGACGGCCTGGCGACCGCCGCGCCGCGCAGTCAGGGCTTGCCCACGGTCACCCAGCGCCATTCCAGCCAGTTGTCGGCGCGGTGGGTCACTTCCACGCCGGGGCGGGCCGCCCACGGAATCATCTGCCAGTGCAACGGGATGTGGCGCACCTGCTCGTTGTGGCGCAGGAAGGTCTGGCGGATCAGCTGCTTGCGCTTGGCCGGGTCCTGTTCCTTGCTGGAGGCCGCGGCCAGCGCGTCCAGCTCGTCGTCCTTGTAGTTGCCCCGGTTGTACTCGCCCACGCCCTTGGCGCCGCGGTTGCGGTAGATGGGCGTGAAGGTGGTCTCGGGGTCGGTGATGGAGCCGCCCCAGCCAAACAGGTACATCGAGGTGTCGAGCTTTTCCACCTTGTTGAAAAACAGCGACTTGGTCTGCGCATTCACCCGCACCTTGACGCCGATGCGCGCCCACTGCGAAGCCAGCGTGATCGCGATGCGCTCGTCGTTGATGTAGCGGTCGTTGGGCGTGTCGAAGGTGATCTCGAAGCCGTCGGGGTAACCGGCCTCGGCCATCAGCTTCCTGGCCAGCTCCAGGTCGTAGGGCAGGCGGCGCTGCACGTCGGGGTCGCCCTGGGTGCCCAGCGGTGAAGTGACCAGCGCGCCGGTGGGCACGGCCTGGCCGTTCATCAGCTTGGTCTTGATGGTCTCGATGTCGATGGCGTGGTACAGCGCCTTGCGCACCCGCAGGTCCTTCAGCGGGTTCTTGCCCTTGACGTTGCTGTAGAGCAGCTCGTCGCGGCCCTGGTCCATGCCGATGAAGATGATGCGGTTCTCGGGCCCGTCGATGATCTTGACGCCCGGCGTGCGGCGCAGCCGTTCCACGTCGGTGGGGGGCGGGTCGAGCATGAAGTCGAGTTCGCCCGAGATCAGCGCCGCGGTGCGGGTGGCACCGCTGGCGATGGGCGTGTACACCACGTCCTGCACGTTGCCTTCGATGCGGCCCCAGTAGTTGGGGTTGCGCTTGTACACCGTCTTCACGCCCGGGGCGCGGCTGACCAGCATGAAGGGCCCGGTGCCGTTGGCGTTGCGGGCGGCGTAGTGCTCTTCCTTGGCGGCAAAGTTCTGCGTGACGGTGGCATTGTTCTGCTCCGCCCAGCCCTTGCTCATGATGTAGACGGTGTTGAGCTTTTGCAGAAAGATGGGCTCGAACTGCGGCGTGGTGAACTCCACCGTCAGCTCGTCGATCTTGCGCACCGTGCCCAGCGCATTGGCATACACCGCGATCTGCGAGGTGGGCTGCTTGGCCCGCTCCACCGAGAACACCACGTCGTCGGCGGTGAAGGGCCGGCCGTCATGGAACTTCACGTTGGGCCGCAGCTTGAAGACCCACTTCATCGGGCCGTCCTGCTTCCACTCGGTGGCCAGCTGCGGCACGATCTCCAGCTGCTTGTCGCGCGCCACCAGGAACTCATACACCTGGCCGTTGATGCTGTTGGTCAGCAGCTCGTTCTGCGCATAAGGGTCCAGCGTCAGCGGGTCGCCGGCGGCGGCCCAGCGCAGGGTTTGCGCCTGCGCCGGTGCGAGCAAGGCCAGCGCCAGGCCCGCCGCGGCCACGAACAAGGCCGGGCCGCGCCGGCGAAAGGGACTCAACGACATCGTCAGGCTCCTTGAGTTGGGAAGGCGCCTGGAGTCTAGGGCCGCGTGCGTCTTCCCGTAACACGAAGCGTGCATGCGCTTGCGCACCGGGCGCATCAGCGCCGCCACGGGAGCGGGTTCAGCGTTTCGGTTGAGGCGAACTGCGCAGCCGGCCGTACTGGCGGCTCAGCTCATGCAGCGCCTGGCCATGCTCGGGCCGCACCTGCTGCCACTCGAAGCGCCAGGCCCACGAGCCATCGCCCACGCCCGGCACGTTCAT
>NZ_CAXFDV010000585.1:0-4046 GCF_964001545.1 uncultured Aquincola sp. | reverse complement strand
TCGGCCCAGTCGGCCGCGGTCAGCACCCGTTCGGCCAGCGGCAGCATCTGCTGCTCTTCCAGCGCCATGTGGGCGCGGTAGTGGTCCACGTACCACTGCACCGCGCGCTCGAAGTGCCCGCGGCGGGCCTCGCCCATCATCTCGAAGCCCAGCAGCGCATGCTCCACCTCGCGCACAGCACGCTCGCTGCGGGCATGCTGGTGGTCCAGCTCGTCCAGCAGGTCGCGCGACAGCGGCGTGCGGGCCCGCAGCTTGGGAAACAGCAGCTCCGACTCCTTGCGGTGGTGGCGCTGCTCCGGGAACTCGTCCACGTAGAACAGCATGGCCCGCAGGGCGCCGAAGTCGGGCAGCACCTGCTCGCGCCGCGACTGCGACAGCAGCAGCAGGATGGATCGCAGCATGGCCGCGAGCGCAGCATGCTCCTGGCGGATGATGTCGACGGTCTTGGGCATGGTGCTGCCACTGTAGGCAGCCCGGCCATGCCCAGGGCTGATCTGGATCAAGCCGCGCCGATGGGCCCGCGCATCGCCAGCGCCGCTTCGCGCACCAATGCCGGCCCGCGGTAGATCAGGCCGGTGTACACCTGCACCAGGTCGGCCCCGGCCGCCAGCTTGGCGCGGGCGTCGGCGCCGCTCATCACGCCGCCCGCGCCGATGATGGGAAAGCCGCTGCCCAGCTCGGCGCGCAGCGCCGCAATCACGCGGTTGCTGGCCTCGAACACCGGCCGGCCCGACAGGCCGCCGGTTTCCTGCGCATGCGGCAGGCCCTGCACCGCGTCGCGGGCGATGGTGGTGTTGGTGGCGATCACGCCGTCCACCCCCGTGCGGCGCAGCGTGCCGGCGATCAGCCGCACCTGCGTGTCGTCCAGGTCGGGCGCGATCTTCACGAACATCGGCACCTTGCGGCTGCGGTCGGGTTGCGCGGCTTCCAGCGCCTGCTTGCGCTCCTGCAGCACGCTCAGCAGCGCGTCCAGCGCCTCGTCGCTTTGCAGCGAGCGCAGGTTCTGCGTGTTGGGGCTGCTGACGTTCACCGTCACGTAGTCGGCATGGGCGAACACGCCTTCCAGGCAGGCCAGGTAGTCGTCGGCCGCGCGCTCGATGGGCGTGCTGGCGTTCTTGCCGATGTTCAGGCCCAGCACGCCGCCGGCGGCGCGGAAGCTGCGCGCCTGCCGCACGTTGCGGATGAAGGCGTCCAGCCCTTCGTTGTTGAAGCCCAGGCGGTTGATCAGCGCCTCGGCCTGCGGCAGCCGGAACATGCGCGGCTGCGGGTTGCCGGGCTGGCCCTTGGGCGTGACGGTGCCCACCTCGATGAAGCCGAAGCCCATTGCGCCCAGGCCGTCGATGCAGCGGCCGTTCTTGTCCAGGCCGGCGGCCAGGCCGATGCGGTTGGGAAAGCGCAGGCCGGCCACGGTGACCGGATCGGCCACGCGGGCCTGGGCCCACAGGCATTGGGCGGGGGTGTTCTGCAGGCGGGCGATGCTGCCGAGCGTCAGCTCATGCGCGCGCTCGGCGTCCATGCCGAAGAGCAGCGCGCGGGGAAGGGCGTAAGGAAGGATCATGGTCACTATTGTCCGTTGCGCGCGGGCGGCGGGCTGTCGCGGCTTGGATAATCGGCGCATGAACCAAGACGAATTGAAGGCCCTCGTCGGCCAGGCGGCGCTGGCGCACGTGGTGCCCGGCAGCATCGTGGGCGTGGGCACCGGCTCCACGGTCAACAAGTTCATCGACGCGCTGGCCGCCATCAAGGGCCAGATCGCGGGCGCGGTGTCCAGCTCGGAGCAAAGCACCGAGCGGCTGCGCGCCCACGGCATTCCGGTGTTCGATGCCAACACCGTGGAACGCCTGCCGGTGTACGTAGACGGTGCCGACGAGATCGACCACCGCGGCCACATGATCAAGGGCGGCGGCGCCGCGCTCACGCGCGAAAAGATGGTGGCCGACCTGGCCGACCGCTTCATCTGCATCGCCGATGCGTCGAAGCTGGTGCGCACGCTGGGCGGCTTTCCGCTGCCGGTGGAAATCATCGCCTCGGCCAGTGCCCAGGTCACGCGGCGCTTTGCGGCGCTGGGCGGCCAGGCCACGCTGCGACCGGGCGTGATCACCGACAACGGCCATCCGCTGCTCGACGTGCGCGGCCTGGCCATCACCGACCCGCTGGCGATGGAGACCGAAGTCAACCAGTGGCCGGGCGTGGTGAGCGTGGGCATCTTTGCCCGCCACAAGGCCAGCGTGTGCCTGCTGGGCACCGCCGATGGCGTGAGGACGATGCAGTTCTGATCCCACTCAGCCGGAGGCTGTGATGCTGTACAAGACCCTGGGGCTGTTTGTGTTGGGGTTCGGCCTGCCGGCCAGCCTGCTGGCCCAGCCCCAACCTGAAGCCGCGCCTGCGGCCCGCCCGCCCGTGGCGGATTTCGCGGCGCTGCCGCTGCTCAGCGGCATGAGCCTGTCACCCGACGGGCAGCGCATCGCGGTGCTCTACAACCAGCGCGACACCACCGTGGTGGCCACGCGGCCGGTGGCCGGCGGGCGGCTGGTGCCGGTGCTCAGCACCGACAACACCCGACAGCACTTCAACTGGGCGCGCTGGGTGGGCAACGAGCGGCTGGTGGTGAGCCTGCGCTTTGCCGGCCAGCGTTACTTCACCGGCACCGTGGAAACACGGCTGGTGTCGGTCAAGGCCGATGGCGGCGACCTGCTGGACCTCAACCGGTCCGAACGCAACGCCAACAGCGCCACGCTGGGGCGGCGCATGGCGCAGGTGCAGGACCGGGTGGTCGACTGGTTGCCGGGCGATGGCCTTCACGTGCTGCTGCAACAGCCTGAGGTCGATCGCGATGCCGCCGGCGTGGTCAAGCTGAACGTGGAAACCGGCGGCCGTAGCACGGTGCTGGGGCCGGCCAAGGGCGTGCGGCGCTGGATCGCCGATGCGCAGCACCGGGTGCGTGCGGGCGTGTTCTACGACGAGATCCAGGGCTGGGAAGTGCGGGCCGCCGGCCCGGACGGTGGCGCCTGGCGCACGCTGTGGCGCTTCAAGACCGCGCGGGACGAGGCGGCCGTGTGGCCGATGGGCTTCGACCTCGACCCGCAGCGGCTGTACGTGAATGCGCTGCACCAGGGCCGCCGCGCCGTGTTCGCGGTGCGGCTGGACGACCCCGCGCTGCCGCGCCAGCTGATGGTGGCGCACCCGGTGCACGACGTGGATGGCGGGTTGCTGCGGGCCCCCGGCAGCGGCGAGGTGCTCGGCGTGGCCGGCGGCGAGGTGGGCGACGACAGCGGCGGCGACGGCGGCGACAGCTTCTTGTGGTCGCCGCCCTGGCAGGCGCTGCAAAAGGGCCTGAACCAGGCCTTGCCCGGCCGCGCCAACCGCCTCTTCAACATCGCGCAGGACGGCAAGCACTTCCTGATGTTCTCGAGCGGCAACCGCCAGCCGGGCCAGTACTTCTATGGCGACCGCGAGGCCGGCACCATCGCGCTGGTGGCCGACACCTACCCCGAGCTGGACCCGGCCAGACTGGCGGGCAAGCAGCAGGTGGCCGTGAAGGCGCGCGACGGCCTGCCGCTCAACCTCTTCGTCACGCTGCCGCAGGGCCGGCGTGTGGGCGACGGCGGGCAGCCGCTGCCGATGGTGCTGCTGCCGCACGGTGGCCCGCAGTCGCGCGACGACGCCGACTTCGATGCCTGGACCGAGTTCCTGGCCAGTCGCGGCCTGGCGGTGCTGCAGGTCAACTTCCGTGGCTCCGACGGTTATGGCAGCGAGTTCGCGGCCGCGGGCCTCAAGCGCTGGGGCCTGGAGATGCAGGACGACCTGACCGATGCGCTGAAGTGGGCGGTGGACCAACGTGTGGCCGATGGCGGGCGCGTGTGCATCGTCGGTGCCAGCTATGGCGGTTATGCGGCGCTGATGGGCGCGGTGAAAACGCCCGAGCTATACCGCTGCGCCATCAGCTTTGCGGGGGTGTCCCACCTGCCCGACCTGATCCTGACCGAGTCGGACTACGTGGGCGGCCGTGAAGCGGCCGAAGCCATGATCGGCCGCTTCTGGGGCGA
>NZ_CAXFDV010000584.1:0-14908 GCF_964001545.1 uncultured Aquincola sp. | reverse complement strand
TGATGTCGAAGAAGGCTTCGACCATGTCCTTGGACTCGCGCTTGTTCAGGCCCAGCCGCTCGAACAGCAGATCGGCCAGCTCCGCCTTGGTCAGCGTCGGCGTTTCCAGTGTCGGCAGGATCACTCGGTCCATCGCAGGTTTCTCCTCCATCAGCCACGCAGCCGGGCCTGCAGCCGCTGCCCCAGGCGCTCGACGATGCCGCTCACCACGCCATCGACACGTTCGTCGGTCAAGGTGGCCTGGTCGTCCAGCAGCTCCACACGCACGGCCATGCTGCGCTCGTCGGCGGCGATGTCGGCGGTGGGCGCCTTCGGCTTGTAGATGTCGAACAGCTGCGCATGGCGCACCAGGCCCGACTGGTCGTCGGTGATGGCGGCGATCAGCGCATCGTGCGGCACACCGTCCTTGACCACCAGCGCCAGATCGCGCCACACCGATTGCTGGCGGGCGATCGGCTGGTAGGCCGGCACCACCTGCGCCTTCAGCACGTCGGCGTCCAGTTCAAACAGCACCGGCGCCTGCGGCAGGTCATAGCCCTGGCGCCACTTCGGGTGCAGCTCGCCGATCCAGCCGATGGGCTGGCCATCGAGCTCGATGCGGGCGCTGCGGCCCGGGTGCAGCGCCGGATGCTCGGCCGCCACGAAGGTGGCGCGGCGCGGCGCCAGCAGCGCCTCCACATCGGCCTTGACGTCGAAGAAGTCGACCGCACGCTCGGCCGCGCCCCATTGCAGCGGCTGCGCCGGGCCGTAGGCCAGGCCCGACAGCCGCAGCGGCTGCGACACGCCGGCCACCGTGGTCAGGCTGTCGGTCACCGCGGCATCGCGCCGGAACACCCGGCCCAGCTCGAAGATGCGCACCCGCTGCGCGCGGCGGGCCAGGTTGTACTGCAGCACCGCCACCAGGCTGCCGATCAGGCTGGAGCGCATCACCGACAGCGGCGAGGCGATCGGGTTCAGCACCTGGATCGGGTCGGCGTTGCCGGCCAGCTCGCGCTCCCAGCGCGCTTCGACGAAGCTGAAGTTGATGGTTTCCTGGTAGCCCAGGCCCGCCACCGCGCGCCGCAGCGCATGGCCGCCGCGCTGTGCCTCGGGCCGCACGCGGGCGGTCACGGGTGCCAGCGGCGGCGTGTCGGGCAGCTGGGTGTAACCCAGCACCTTGATCACTTCCTCGATCAGGTCTTCTTCGATCTGCAGGTCGAAGCGGTGGCTGGGCGGCGTCACCGTCAGCACGCCATCGGCCTCGGTGAAAGGCAGCCCCAACCGGCGCAGCACGTCGGCGCATTGCACCTGCGTCACCGGCATGCCGATGACCTTGGCCGCGCGGGCCACGCGCAGCGCCACCGGCGGGCGCTCGGGCAGGCGCGGCTGCTGGTCGTCGATCGGGCCGGGCTCGCCGCCGCAAATGTCGAGGATCAAACGGGTGATGTGCTCGATGTGCGCCACCGTCTGCGCCGGGTCCACGCCCCGCTCGAAGCGATGACCGGCATCGGTGGAGAAGTTGAAGCGGCGAGACCGCCCCGCCACCGCCTGCGGCCACCAGAAGGCGGCTTCGACGTAGACGTTCTGCGTGTCGTCGCTGACGGCCGTGGCGTCGCCGCCCATGATGCCGGCCAGCGATTCCACCGCCTGCGCATCGGCGATCACGCCCACCTGCGCATCCAGCGTGATGGTGTTGCCGTTGAGCAGCTTGAGCGTTTCACCCTCGCGGCCCCAGCGCACCACCAGGCCACCGTGGATCTTGTCGAGGTCGAAGATGTGCGACGGCCGGCCGTACTCGAACATCACGTAGTTCGAGATGTCCACCAGCGGGCTGACCGAGCGCTGGCCGCAGCGCGCCAGGCGCTCGACCATCCAGGCCGGCGTCCTGGCCTTGGTGTTGACCTTGCGCACGATGCGACCGGAGAAGCGGCCGCACAGGTCGGGCGCCTCCACCGTCACCGGCAGCGTGTCGGCATGCACCGGCGCCACCGGGGTGAACGCAGGCTGCAGCAGCGGCGCGCCCGTCAGCGCCGACAGTTCGCGGGCGATGCCGTAGACGCTCAGGCAATGCGCCAGATTGGGCGTGAGCTTGAGGGTGAACAACGTGTCGTCGAGCTTGAGCACCTCGCGCACGTCCACGCCCACCGGCGCGTCGTCGTCCAGCTCCAGCAGGCCGCCGTGGTCTTCGGACAGCTTCAGCTCGCGGGCCGAGCACAGCATGCCGAAGCTCTCGACGCCGCGCAGCTTGCCCACCTTGATCTCGAAGGGCTTGCCGTCGTCGCCCGGCGGCAGCGCGGCACCCACCAGCGCCAGCGGCACCTTGATGCCGGCGCGTGCATTGGGCGCGCCGCAGACGATCTGCAGCGGGCCGTCCTTGGAATGCTCGCCGGCATCGACGCTGCACACGCGCAGGCGGTCGGCGTTCGGGTGCTGCACCGCTTCCAGGATGCGGCCGACCACGATGCGCGAGAACGGCGGCGCCACCGGGCGCATTTCTTCCACTTCCAGGCCGGCCATGGTCAGCGTGTCGGCCAGTTGCTCGGTGGACAGCGGCGGGTTGCAGAACTCGCGCAACCAGGATTCAGGGAATTGCATGACTCTTCTCTTCTCGGCGTTCTGGGGCGGGCGGGCTTACTGGAACTGGCTCAGGAAGCGCAGGTCGCCGTCGAAGAACAGCCGCAGGTCGTTGACGCCGTAGCGCAGCATGGTCAGGCGGTCGGGGCCCATGCCGAAGGCAAAGCCGATGTAGCGCTCGGGGTCGAGCCCGAAGTTGCGCACCACGTTCGGGTGCACCTGGCCCGAGCCGGCCACTTCCAGCCAGCGGCCCTTCAGCGGGCCGGAGGCGAAGGCGATATCCACCTCGGCCGAGGGCTCGGTGAACGGGAAGAAGCTGGGCCGGAAGCGCAGCGTCAGGTCGTCGGTCTCGAAGAAGGTGCGGAAGAAATCGGTGAACACCGACTTCAGGTCCTTGAAGCTGACGTTCTCGCCGATCCACAGGCCTTCGCACTGGTGGAACATGGGCGAGTGGGTGGCATCGCTGTCCACGCGGTAGGTGCGGCCGGGCGCGATCACGCGGATCTCGGGCATGCTGGCCTTGCCCTCGTGCGCCTTCACATGCTGCATCGCATAGCGCACCTGCATCGGGCTGGTGTGCGTGCGCAGCAGGTAGCCGCCGCTGGCGCCCTGGGCATCCACGTAGAAGGTGTCGTGCATCGAGCGCGCCGGGTGGTCGGCCGGCGTGTTCAGCGCGGTGAAGTTGAACCAGTCGTTCTCGATCTCGGGGCCGTCGGCCACGTCGAAGCCCATCGAGCCGAAGATGGCCTCGATGCGCTCCAGCGTGCGCGAGACCGGATGCAGCCCGCCGGTGCCGCGGCCGCGGCCGGGCAGCGTCACGTCCAGCGACTCGGCCTTGAGCTGCGCCTGCAGTTCGGCATCGGCCAGGGCCTGGCGGCGGTCGGTCAGCGCGGCTTCGATGCGCTGCTTGGTGGCATTGATCTCGGCCCCGCGGGCCTTCTTCTCGTCGGGCGGCAGCTGCGCCAGCGACTTCAGCAGCTCGGTCACACGGCCGGCCTTGCCGAGAAAGCGGGCCTTGGCGTTCTCCAGGTCGGCGGGCGTCGCGGCCTGCGCGAACTGCTCTTGCGCCGCCTGCACCAGGGAGTCGAGATCGTTCATCGTGATTCGGAAATGAAAAAGGCCGCCACCAAGGTGACGGCCTTGAAGCTTGGGAGCGCGCCGCGCGAACGGCGCGCGCCGGATCAAGCGAGCTGGGCCTTCACCTTGTCGACGATGCTGCCAAAAGCAGCGGGGTCGTTGACGGCGAGATCGGCCAGGACCTTGCGGTCGATGCCGATGTTGGCCTTCTTCAGGCCGGCCATGAACTTGCTGTAGGTCACGCCGAGCTCACGGCTGGCCGCGTTGATACGGGCGATCCAGAGCTGACGGAACACGCGCTTGCGGGTACGACGGTCGCGGTAGGCATATTGCCCGGCCTTCATCACCGCCTGCTTGGCGATGCGGAAGACGTTCTTGCGACGGCCGCGGAAACCCTTGGCCAGGGCCAGGATCTTCTTGTGACGGGCGCGTGCGGTTACACCACGTTTGACGCGAGGCATGGTTGTTGTCCTTCCTTAGAAATCAGAGACCCGCGAACGGCAACATCTGAGCCATGTGGCCCATATTGGTCTCGTGCACGTTGACGGCGCCACGCAGGTGACGCTTGTTCTTGGTCGACTTCTTCGTCAGGATGTGGCGCTTGAACGCCTGACCACGCTTGACGGTGCCACCCGGGCGAACGCGGAACCGCTTGGCCGCGCTCTTCTTGGTCTTCATCTTGGGCATGACTGCTCCTTCTTAGTGACCCCTGCAGGCGACCGCAATGGGCTTGCGGTGCTTGTTGGCCTGTCAGCGGCTTCTCTTCAAATCCCGCGGTGACCAGACCGCGGGACCGAACCTTGTTGGTTACTTGCGCTTGGGCGCCAGCACCATGATCATCTGCCGGCCTTCCAGCTTGGGCATGTTCTCGACGACGGCCACATCGGCCAGCTCGTCACGGATGCGCTCCAGCAGCCGCATGCCGATTTCCTGGTGGGTGATCTCGCGGCCGCGGTAGCGCAGCGTGACCTTGCCCTTGTCGCCGTCTTCCGCGATGAAGCGGCGCAGGTTGCGCATCTTGATCGCGTAGTCGCCTTCGTCCGTGCCCGGACGGAACTTGACTTCCTTGATCTCGATGACCTTCTGCTTGCTCTTGGCTTCGGCGGCTTTTTTCTGCTCTTGGTACTTGAACTTGCCGTAGTCCATCAAGCGGCACACCGGGGGATCGGCGGTGGCGGCGATCTCGACCAGATCGACGTCCAGCTCGCCCGACATCCGCAAGGCTTCCTGGATGCTCACGATGCCCAGCGGCTCGTTGTTCACCCCGTTCAGGCGCACTTCGGGCGCCATGATCTCGCGGTTCAGCCGGTGCTTGCGCTCCGCATTCGGAGTGCGACGGTCAAGGAAAGTAGCGATGGTTCAGACCTTCAAACGAGCCCAAGGCAAGCAACGGCTCGACAGTGATGACGGTGCGCAGCCGGTGGCAGCTCAGACCTTGGATGCGATGTCCGCCGCGAGCTTCTGAACGAAGTTGTCGAGCGGCATCACGCCGAGATCCTGGTTGCCCCGTGCACGCACAGCAACGGCCCCGCTTGCCTTCTCCTTGTCGCCAACGACGAGGATGAACGGAACCTTCTGCATGGAATGCTCACGGATTTTATAGGTGATCTTCTCGTTGCGCAAATCGACAGAAGTTCTAACCCCTTGTTTTTGCAGCGTTTTCGCAATATCGGCCGCGTACTCGGCCTGTCCGTCCGTGATATTGAGCACCGAGACCTGGGTCGGCGCCAGCCAGACGGGCATCGCGCCGGCGTGCTGCTCGATCAGGATGCCGATGAAACGCTCGAGGCTGCCGACGATGGCGCGGTGCAGCATGACCGGCGTGCGGCGCTCGCCCGATTCGGCCACGAACTCGGCGCCCAGGCGCTCGGGCATCGAAAAATCGACCTGCATGGTGCCGCACTGCCACTGGCGGCCCAGCGCGTCCTTCAGCGTGTATTCGATCTTGGGGCCGTAGAAGGCGCCATCGCCCGGGGCGATGCGGAAATCGACGCCGGAGCGGCGCAGGCTTTCCATCAGCGCGAACTCGGCCTTGTCCCAGATGGCGTCGGAGCCGATGCGGGCGTCGGGCCGCGTGGCCACCTTGTAGATGATGTCGGTGAAGCCGAAGTCGGCATACACCTTCTGCAGCAGCGTGGTGTAGGCCACGCACTCTTCCAGGATCATGTCCTCGGTGCAGAAGATGTGGCCGTCGTCCTGCGTGAAGCCGCGCACCCGCATGATGCCGTGCAGGCCGCCGGTGGGCTCGTTGCGGTGGCACTGGCCGAATTCGCCGTAGCGCAGCGGCAGGTCGCGGTAGCTCTTGATGCCCTGCTTGTAGATCAGGATGTGGCCCGGGCAGTTCATCGGCTTGAGCGCGTAGTCCCGCTTCTCGCTCTCGGTCGTGAACATGTTGTCGCGGTACTTGTCCCAGTGCCCCGTCTTTTCCCAGAGCGTCTTGTCCAGGATCTGCGGGCCCTTGACTTCCTGGTAGCCGTTGTCGCGGTAGACGGCGCGCATGTACTGCTCCACCTGCTGCCACAGCGTCCAGCCCTTGGGATGCCAGAACACCGTGCCGGGCGAATGCTCGTCCAGGTGGAACAGGTCCAGCTCGCGGCCCAGCTTGCGGTGGTCGCGCTTTTCGGCTTCTTCGATGCGCTTGATGTAGTCGTCCAGCTGCTTCTTGTCGGCCCAGGCGGTGCCGTAGATGCGCTGCAGCTGCTCGTTCTTGGCGTCGCCGCGCCAGTAAGCGCCCGACAGCCGCGTAAGCTTGAAGTTCTTGAGAAAGCGCGTGTTGGGCACGTGCGGGCCGCGGCACATGTCCACGTATTCCTCGTGGTAGTACAGGCCCATCGCCGTCTCGTCGGGCATGTCGTCGATCAGGCGCAGCTTGTATTCCTCGCCGCGCGACTTGAAGACGTCGATCACCTCGGCGCGCGGCGTCATCTTCTTGATGACGTCGTAGTCCTTGGCGATCAGCTCGCGCATGCGCTCCTCGATGGCGGCCATGTCCTCGGGCGTGAAGGGGCGTTCGTACGAGATGTCGTAGTAAAAGCCCTCTTCGATCACCGGGCCGATCACCATCTGGGCCGTCGGGTACAGCTGCTTGACCGCATGGCCCACCAGGTGCGCGCAAGAGTGGCGGATGATCTCCAGGCCCTCTTCGTCCTTAGGCGTGATGATCTGCAGCTTGGCGTCGTGGTCGATGCGGTCGCTGGCATCAACCAGGCGGCCGTCCACCTTGCCCGCGACGGTGACCTTGGCCAGACCCGGGCCGATGGACTGGGCGACCTCGGCCACGGAAACCGGGCCGGGAAACTCACGTTTCGAGCCGTCGGGCAGTTGGATGGCGATCATGAAAAATGCTCCGGAAATGAAAAAAGCGCGGGACAAGCCGCGCTCGATTCGTTCAGTGTGCGTGCACCGGCGGTGCAGACAAGGATGGACGTGACAGCGCGGCGGCTAGCCTGGGGGGGCCCAGCTCCTAGTTCGCGGTGTCATAACCGTCATGCCTTTCTCGCTCTTGTGGTGTGCAAGGATATACAGCGATTGTAGGTTACGAGAGCGCCGTGCGCTGGACCAGCCACCAGGCGGCCATGCCGAAGGCCGCCGCCGAGCCACCGCGCAGCACCGCCGGCACGTACAGCGCCGCCCGGCGCAGCGCATACAGCAGCGGCACCACCGCTGCGATGATGGCCAGCTGGCCCAGCTCCAGCCCCAGATTGAACTGCAGCAGCGCCCAGCCGAACTGCGCCGGCGGCAGCTGCAGCTCGCCCAGCACGCCGGCAAAGCCGAAGCCGTGGATCAGGCCGAAGAGGAAGGTGATCAGGCCGCGCCGGTGGCCGAAGATCGGCCGCAGGTTGTCGATGGCGGCGATGCCGATGGTGACCGCAATCGCCGGCTCGATGAACCAGGATGGCAGGCTGACCAGCTTGAGCGCCGCCAGCGCCAGGGTGATGGAGTGCGCCAGCGTGAACAGCGTGACCACGCCCGCCACCGGCAGCGCGGCCTGGCGCCAGTTCGCCACCGGCGCCCAGCCCGGTGGCTGGCCCGGCGTGCGCCGCAGCACCGCCGGCAGGATGAGGCACAGCAGGAACAGCAGGTGGTCGTAGCCGGTGACGATGTGGTGCACGCCTTCGGCGATGAAGGCGCCATGCTCGGTGGGCGGCGCGTCGGCAGCGGCATCGGAGCCCTGCCCGGCCGCTGCTTCAGGGGCGGTGGGGTCCAGCAGGCGCGGCGTGGCGCTGCCGTCGGCCGCCACCAGCTTGGCGATGCCGCGGTGGGTGGGGTCCACCTCAGCCAGCAGGCGGTAGACCATCGGCGTGGTGGCCGTGACCTGGCAAGGGGCCGTGGCCTGCAGCACCGCATAGGCGCCGTCGCTGCGCCGCTCCAGCGCATGGCCCTGCAGCTGCCACTGACAGCCGGCCACCTGCAGCCGTGGCAGCGCATAGGCATCGATGGCCGGCCAGGCCTGGCGCACTTCGCGCCAGGTGAGCTGGCGATCGTTGTCGGCGTCCAGCGTGGGCAGCGCGGCGTCCAGGTCGCGCAGCGCGATGTCCCAGCGCAGCTGGGTGCCGCCTTCGGTGGGCTGCAGCACCAGGTAGGCGTCGCTGGACTTGTGGGCGGCGGCGGTAGCGGCCCAGGCGCACAGGCCCGCGGCCACCAGCGCGTGGCGCCACGCCGGCCTGGCGCGGCGCTGAGCCGCCAAGGCGCGGCGCTCAGGGCTGGGCGAGCAGGCGGTCGAGCCGTTGGTCATGGAGGTCCATCGCTTTCTGCACTTGGGCGGCCTGGGCCAGCGCCGCGCGGTCGCCCGCCGCCGCCGCCACGCGGGCCAGCAGCAGCAGGTCGAAGGGTTCACGCTGGGTGGCCAGGTTGGCCTGGGCATGGCGCACGGCGGCGGGCAGGTCGCCTTCCACCCACCAGGCGTACAGCGCCTGTTCGCGCGCATGGCCGTCGAAGGCGCCGGGGCGCTGGGCGGCCTGGGCGAAGCGCTCGCGCAGCTCGGCCTGGTCGGTGCTCAGGCCGGGTGCGGGTGCGTGGCCGCGCTGCGGCTGAGCAGCGGCGATGAATTGCTGCGACGCCACCCGGCGCAGCAGCACCGGGTCGCTGCGCGGCTGGGTGTCCAGCACTTTCAAGGCATCGGCGCCCCGCTGCTGGTCGATCAGCAGGTCGGCCAGCGCCAGCGGCGCATAACGGTCTTGCGGGTCGAGCTTCCAAGCGCTGCGCAAGGCCTGCTCGGCGGCGGCGTTGCGGCCGGCGCGCTGTTCCAGCTCGCCCACCGAGGTGAGCAGCCAGGCCCGCGTGCCGGCGTCGGGCGCCTGCGCCAGCAGCACGCCGAACTGGCGGCGGGCGCCTTCCACGTCGCCACGCAGGGCGCGGTTTTCGGCGCTGCAGGCCTGGGCATGCAGCGCCGCCAGGTTCAGGCGCCCGAGCGCGGCACAGGACGCATCGGACTCGGCATACCGGCCCCGCAGGCGCTGCAGCGTGGCCAGCGTCAGCCAGGCCTGGGGCTGGCGGGTGTCGCGGGCCAGCAGCGCCTTCAGGCGCGCCTCGGCGGCGTCGAAGCGATGGATGTACTGCTCCACCTGGGCCAGCATCAGCACCAGCGGCGCCGGGGCGCGCGGGTCATCAGCCCAGGGCTGCAGGCGGGCCAGTGCGCGGCCGGCAAAGCGCGGGTCGCCATCGGCATGCGCCTGGGCCAGCAGCTCGCCGGCCTCGCGCACCGCGGCGGCGGGATCGGGGGTGGTGCCCTGCCCCGGCACGGCCACCACCGGCGGCGCGCGCCGCGCCGGCAGCGACTCGATGCGCTCGTCGTCGCTGGCCGGCACCAGCGGCACGGCCTGTGCGGCCAGCGCCGCCAGCAGCAGCGCAGCAGCGACCGGGCGCCGCCAGAAGGTCGGCGCCCCGGCCACCATGCCGCGGCGGTGCAGCGGGCCCAGCGGCCCGACGCGGCCGCCGCAGCCGGCCCGACCCGCGCGCCGTGCCGCGGGGCTGCCGCCGTCCATCAGCTCACCGCCTCGGGCTCGGTGGTGTCGCTTTGCGGCGGCGTCACCGCGTCGATGCCTACCGGCTCACGGTCTTCCGCCTGCAAGGCCACCAGCGACTTCAGGTAGGCGATGAAGCCACCGGTGTCGGCGCTGGCGGTGGCCGGCACCGCATCCAGCGGGCCGTTGGCGGTGCCGCCGTCGTCATGGTCGTCCGAGCCACCGAAGCAGCCGGCCAGGGCCAGCGTGCCGGCCGCCAGCGCGGCCATCCAAAGGGTTCGTTGCTTCATGGCAGACCCTTTCAGCGGTTGCCCGGCAGCGGCGTGTTGGCATACGGGAAGCTGGGCAGCAGCGTCACCCGCGCCTGGTCCACCGCGTCGTGCAGCTTCAGCGAGGTGGCGCCCAGCGGCACGTTGGCCGGCTTGCAGTCGGCACCCAGCTTCAGCGCGTTGGTGTCGCCGTTGAGCATGCACAGGCCGCCCATCACCGCCACCAGCGAGACGTCGACCACGTCGTCATGCAGACGGCGGCCGTTCGGGAAGCCCGCCGGATCGCCACCGGCCAGGCCCAGGCGGTTCTGCTGCGCCTCGGGCGTGGGCGGGGTGGCGGTGTTCAGCCGCAGCATTTCCGAGGGCACCACGTTGGCCGGCTGGTTCACACCCGCGATGCCGGTCAGGAAGGTGGTGACGAGGTCGGTGCGCGGCAGGTTCTTCGGCGCAGTGCCGGGCAGGGCCAGCACGGTTTCCAGCAGCGGCGGCAGCGTGGGGTTGGTCACGTAGTCGGCGAACTGGGCGTCGTCCTTCGGCTTGCTGGCGTTGAAGCGGTCCTTGTCGGGCAGGCCGATCACGACCTCGTTGACCAGCGGCATGCCCAGGCGCGAGACCTGCGTCCAGGCGCCGCCCGTTTTCGCAGCCACGCCGTGGCCCTTGCCCGGCGCCGGGTTGAGCAACGAGCCCTGGCGCAGGCTGGCGGTGGTCCAGCCGCCGATCACGGTTTCGTTGCCGGCGGTCAGGCAGCTCTTGTGCACTTCGAGTGCCAGCGAGGTGACGTTCTTGTCCGCCAGCGAATCCTTGCCGGCATTGATGTTGGCCGGGTCGGTGATCACCGCCACCGGTGCATTCACCAGGTCGAAGATGGTGCCCAGGTTGACGGCGAACGGATCCTTGCGCTGGCCCACGAACACCCGCGCCGGCTGCGCGCAGCCCGGCACGTTGACGGTGTAGACGTGCTTGGCCGCATAGGCCGGGTAGTCGGCGATGGTCTTGCTGCCGATGTTGTCCACCGGCTTGTCGAAGCTGGTGCCGCCGCCGCTGGCATTGGTCACCGCGGCACGGCTGCCGGTGCGGCGGTCGCCGCGCACCACGTCGAGCGAGAAGGTTTCGTTGAGGTTGAGCGTGGCGGCCTTGGGGTCGGCCACGGCGCCGGCCTGGATCAGCGGAATGGCCACGTTCTTGCCGCCCACCGGCAGGCTGATGCCCTTGAGCGTGTTCTGGAAGCGGAAGGCGAAGGTGATGTCTTCCTTCGCGTCGCCGTTGTTGTCGATGTGGATCTCGTACAGCGCGTTCGGATCCATCGAGAAGTAGTTGGGCCCGCCGTACGGGTCCTGCAGCGGCAGGTAGTCGGCGATCAGCGTCACGTAGCCGGTGCGGTTGGCCTCGTAGCTGCTGAACATGTAGAAGTCGGCGGCGTCCACCTTGGGCGTGCCGGTGATGGACGGCGCCTCGCGGTGGCTGGACGCGAAGGCGGCAGGCGCCAGCAGCAGGCCGCCCGCGCAGGCAGCGGCAATGGGCAACAGGCGCAGCGCCTGCAGATGGGTGCGGTTCTTCATGGTCTTCCTCGGCTCCTCGTTGAAGCAGCCGGGGCATGGCAGGCCGACCCCGACTGGCAGGACGGCGTGGCGGCGGCATGGGCTGCCCGCGTCGTCTGAGGGGCCTGTACGCGCCGCACCGGCGCGTGGATTCACGCGGATGAAGAACGCGGCGTCGTCCTACAAACGAGCTTTGTTGCTAGGCGAGCGGCAGCGCCTCGATCGACGGTCGGGCGGCCAGCTCCGCGAAGTCGTCGGCCAGGCGTTGCGCCTGCGCCAGGCCGCGGCGCCACAGCGCGATGCGGGCGGGCTCGTCATCGAGGAAGCGCTGGAAGTCGCTGCGGTCGGGCAGCTTGCCGCCGGGCATTTGCTGGCGCGCCCAGTCGGGGTTGGGCGCCAACAGCACCACGTTGTCCAGCCGCGCGCTGGCACGGTGGCGGTGGCGCAGCGCCTTGTCCAGCCAGCCGGGCACCAGGTGGGACTGGAAATGCGGGTACAGCACCAGGCCCTCGTCCATGGCGGCGTAGTCCAGGTGCAGGTGGTAGTCGGTGATGCCGCCGTCCCAGTAGGCGCCGGGCGGCGCGCCGGGGATGTCGCACACCGCCTTCAGCCAGAACGGGATGGAGCAGCTGGCCAGCACGCTGGGCCGCAGGTTGTCCGGCGTCAGCGGCACGGCATGGGTGCGGTAGTCGGCCAGCGGCAGCGGCAACGCGTCTCGCGGGTCATGGAACACCACCCGCTCAAGCCAGCCGCCCATCCAGCGGCGGTTGACGGCATTGCTGGCAAAGGCGCCCAGGTAGCCCAGCGGGGTGCGCAGCCGGCCTTCGCGCCGCAGCAGCGCATGGTGGCCACGGCTGGTGAACACATGCAGGCGCAGCCGGGGGTGGGTCAGGATTTCCTGCTCGCGGCCCTGGAAATGCTCGGCCAGCTTGTCGCTGAAGGCCTGGCTCACATGGCCGGGCAGCGGCGGCTTGCCGGGGCGGTGCTCGTAGTGCTGGGTGATGTAGTCCTCGGCCAGGCGGGCCAGCGCTGCGTCGGGGTCGTTCAGGCAGGCGCTGGCCATGCGCCACGCGCCGATGGAGGCGCCCAGCAGGTGCACCGGCTGGCCGGACTGTGGCAGCCAGTGTCCGAAGAGGTAACGGTCGAGCGGGTTCAGGGCCAGGCCCTTGGGCCCGCCCGCGGCGGCGGGAACCACCCGCACGTCGGCCGGTCGCAGGCCCTGTTCACGCAGGTGCTGGCGGGCCTTCGGGCCGGCCCAGATCTGTAGCGCTCTCATCGATGACGGTGCCGCCCCGGGCGGCCAGTTGTGCACAACGATTGTTGCACTGCGACATTGTTGGATACGCTATGGAGCAGCACCGCCTGCCCGAACAGGACACAGTGTCGTCATCCATGCCAAAGCACAGACGCTTCCCTCGGACAACCGCCCTCTCAGCACCGCTGACTCCGCTGCTGCGGCCCCTGGTGGCTGCGCGCGCCGCGGTGCGCCGCGCACGGTTCAGCGCCCTCTTTCTGTTGCAAAACAGCAACAACGCTCCGCACATGTTTGGCGTCCTTCACCGGCCCGGCTTTCGCCCGGACAAGCCCTGACGCCATGCATCCGCTTGCAACTTCCACCGCCGTCTGCAACCGCCTGTCCACGACGCCTGTCGTCTGGCGCGTTGCAGCTCCCACGCCTTTTGGCGGTGCGGTCCTACAGATCCGGCGCAGCCCAGCGGCCAGACTCGCACCGCACCCCGCAATACCACTGAAAAACGCAGAACACCACCATGGCTGATACCGATACACAGCATCGCGCGGCCTCCGCGCCCCCGCTGCGCCGCGGCTCGATGCCGCCGCGCCCCTGGTTTGGCGTGCTACGCGGTCTGGCGTTGGCGCTGATGCCCGGGGTGCCCAAGTTCCCGAAGGACCGCGACAGCGCCTGGCGCCAGGCCGCGGACCGCCGCCGCAGCATCTTTTTGTGGGCGGTGCTGCTGATCAGCGGCACGGCCGTGTGGCTGCTGCCGTCGACCGACGGTGAGATGACCGCGGTCGAGATCCTGCAGACCGGCCTTTTCGCGCTGCTGTTCGGCTGGCTGTCGGCCGGCTTCATCACCGCGCTGATGGGCTTCAAGGTGGCGCTGTTCGGCGACAAGCATGCGCTGACGCTGCCCGACGCGCGCATGCCGCTCGATCCTTCGGCGCGCACCGCGCTGATCATGCCCATCTGCAACGAGGACATCGACACGGTGTTCAGCGGCCTGCGCCAGACCTGCGAATCGCTGTCGGCCACCGGCGCGCTGAAGCTGTTCGACGTCTACGTGCTGTCGGACAGCAGCGACCCGGCCATCCAGGCCGCGGAAGTGGAAGCCTGGAAGCAGCTGCGCCGCACGCTGGGCGACGACGGCGAGCCGCTGGCCGGCGAAGGCCGCATCTTCTACCGCTGGCGCAAGCGCCGCACCAAGCGCAAGGCTGGCAACGTGGCCGACTTCTGCCGCCGCTGGGGCCGCAACTACCGCTACATGGTGGTGCTGGACGCCGACTCCACCATGACCGGCGAGACGCTGGTGCAGATGGTGCGCATGATGGAAGCGCACCCCAAGACCGGCATCCTGCAGACGCTGCCGCGCACCCAGGGCCACAGCACGCTGCACGCCCGCACCCAGCAATTTGCTTCGGCCGTCACCGGCCGGCTGTTTGCGCTGGGGCTGGCGTACTGGCAGCTGGGCGAATCGCATTACTGGGGCCACAACGCCATCCTGCGCGTTGAACCCTTCATGAAGCACTGCGCGCTGGCGCCGCTGGAAGGCCGTGGCGGCCTGTCGGGCGAAATCCTGTCGCACGACTTCGTGGAAGCCGCGCTGATGCGCCGTGCCGGCTACGAGGTGTGGCTGGCCCCCAACCTGGAAGGCAGCTTCGAGCAGCAGCCCACCAACCTGCTGGACGAGCTGGGCCGCGACCGCCGCTGGTGCCAGGGCAACCTGCAGAACTTCCGCCTGATCGCCGAACCCGGCTGGCAGCCGGTGCACCGCGCGATGTTCTTCACTGGTGCGCTGTCGTACGTCACCGCGCCGGTGTGGCTGGCCTTCGTAGCCGCCGGTGTGTGGCGCGCCGCCACCCAACCCGAAGCCGTGCAGGGCGACATGCCCGGCCTGCTGGGCGCCGCGGGCGGCAGTGCCGCGCTGGCGCTATGGGGCCTGACGCTGACGCTGCTGCTGCTGCCCCGCCTGTTGGGCGTGGTGGGCGTGCTGCTGCGCAAGGAACAGGCGCAGTTCGGCGGCACCGGTCAGCTGCTGCGCAGCTCGGTGGTCGAGCTCTGCCTGTCGGCCCTGCAGGCGCCGGTGCGCATGCTAGCCCACACCATGTTCGTGATCGGCGGCCTGACCGGCCTGAAGCTGCAGTGGAAGTCGCCCCCGCGGGACGCCGAGAGCCTGGGCTGGCGCGATGCCTTTACCCGCCTGGCGCCGATGCTGCTGCCCGCGTTGGCCCTGTTCGGCACCGCGATGCTGGTGGACGCCAACGTGGCCTG
>NZ_CAXFDV010000583.1:0-3017 GCF_964001545.1 uncultured Aquincola sp. | reverse complement strand
GCAGCGCTGAAGTCGGGCACCAGCGCAATGCCCAGGCCGTCCAGCACCGCGTCGCGCAGCAGCTCCGAGTTGTTGGCCCGCAGCGGGCCGGTGACCGTCACTTCGATGCGCTCCGGCTCGCGGCGGCTGCCTTGTGCACGCTCGAAGGGCCACACGGCGGGGCCGGGCCGCAGGTAGGCCAGGCAATCGTGGCCGGCCAGCGCTGCAGGATGGTCGGGCGTGCCGCGCTGGCGCAGGTAGCGCTGGCTGGCCACCAGCAGCGTGCGCGATTCGCAGAGCTTCCAGGCCACATGGTCGTCGGGTGGGGCGCTGGTGTGCCGCACCGCCAGGTCGAAGCCTTCACGCGCCAGCGGCACCAGCCGGTCTGACAGCTCCAGGTCCACCCGCACCTGCGGATGCGCGCGGGTGAAGGCGTGCAGCGCTGGCGCCACGTGCTGGCGGCCCAGCGCCACCGGCGCGCTGATGCGCAGCACGCCGCTGGGCGTGGCGGCCAGGTCGCGCACGCCGGCAAAGCCGCGCGCGATCTGCTCGAAGGCGCCGCGGGTCTGGTCGACCAGCTGCTGGCCCGCAGGCGTCAGCCGCACGCTGCGGGTGGTGCGTTGCACCAGTGGCACGCCGGCCGCCCGCTCCAGCTCGACGATGCGCTGGCTCACTGCCGCCTTGCTGACCGACAGCCGCGCCGCCGCCGCGGTGTAGCTGCCGGCTTCGGCCAGCATGCCCAGCCAATGCACATGGGCCCAGAGGCCGGCCACGTCTTGTTGGTTCATGGGTTGATTGTTCAGAAGCATGAACAATGCGTCTAGGCCGAAGGCCTGGGCAGCGGTTGGCCGGGCTTCTAGACTCGCGGCCTCACCACCCGATTCACCCGCACGGAGACACCATGGCCGCACCACAAGCCTTTACCTCGAGCACCGACGTCGGCCACTGGATCGGCGGCGAGGCGGTCATACCTGCCAGCGGCCGCAGCCAGGCCGTCTACAACCCCGCCACCGGTCAGGTGGCGCGGCAGGTGCACCTGGGCACGGCCGACGACGTGAATGCGGCCGTGGCCGCTGCCAGCGCGGCCTTTCCGGCCTGGGCCGACACGCCGCCCATCCGCCGCGCGCGGGTGCTCAATGCCTTTCTGGCGCTGATGAACGAACACCGCGACACCCTGGCCGCGATGATCACCGCCGAGCACGGCAAGGTGTTCACCGATGCGCAGGGCGAGGTGACGCGCGGCATCGAGATCATCGAATTCGCCTGCGGCATTCCGCAGCTGCTCAAGGGCGACTACACCGACCAGGTGTCCACCGGCATCGACAACTGGACGATGCGTCAGCCGCTGGGCGTGGTGGCGGGCATCACGCCCTTCAACTTCCCGTGCATGGTGCCGGCCTGGATGTTCCCGGTGGCGCTGGCCTGCGGCAACACCTTCGTGCTCAAGCCCAGCGAGCGTGATCCGTCGCCCAGCCTGTTCATGGCCGAGCTGCTCAAGCGCGCGGGCCTGCCCGACGGTGTGTTCAACGTGGTGCAGGGCGACAAGACGGTGGTCGATGCGCTGCTGGGCCACCCCCACGTGAAGGCGCTGAGCTTCGTCGGCTCCACGCCCATCGCCCAGTACATCTACGAAACCGGTGCCCACCACGGCAAGCGGGTGCAGGCGCTGGGCGGTGCCAAGAACCACATGGTGGTGATGCCCGACGCCGACATCGAGCAGACGGTGGATGCACTCATCGGCGCGGCCTACGGCTCGGCTGGCGAGCGCTGCATGGCCATCAGCGTGGCGGTGCTGGTGGGCGAGGTGGCCGACCAGATCGTGCCGCTGCTGGCCGAGCGCGCCAAGACGCTGAAGATCAAGAACGGCATGGAGTTGGACGCCGAGATGGGCCCCATCGTCACCCGTCAGGCGCTGGACCGCATCGAGGGCTACATCGCGCTGGGCGTGGAAGAAGGCGCCCAACTGGTGGTCGATGGCCGCGGCCTGAAGGTGCCGGGGCATGACCAAGGCTTTTTCACCGGCGGCACGCTGTTCGACCACGTCACGCCGCAGATGCGCATCTACCAGGAAGAGATCTTCGGCCCGGTGCTGGCTTGCGTGCGCGCCAAGGACTTTGCCGAGGCGGTGCAGCTGGTCAACGACCATGAGTTCGGCAACGGCGTGGCCTGCTACACCCGTGACGGCAACGTGGCGCGCGAGTTCGCGCGGCGTATCCAGGTGGGCATGGTGGGCATCAACGTGCCCATCCCGGTGCCGATGGCCTGGCACGGCTTCGGTGGCTGGAAGCGCAGCCTCTTCGGCGACATGCATGCCTACGGCGAAGAGGGCGTGCGCTTCTACACCAAGCAGAAGTCGGTGATGCAGCGGTGGCCGGCCAGCACGCCCAAGGGCGCTGAATTCGTGATGCCCACGGCCAAGTGACCCGTACCGCCCGGCAGCAGGCCAGCCGCTGGCAGCAGGCCCCCGGCTCGCTGACGCAGCGGCTGTTTGCCTGGGGCGGCGAGGTGCGGGTGCTGCGGCTGTGCCAGCAGGTGGCGCCACTGCTGCCCGGCGAGGCCGCCGACCTGGGCGTGTCGCCCGGTACCCGCTGCCTGGTGCGCGAGGTGGTGCTGCACGTGGGCGATGCGCCCGTGGTGTGGGCCCGCAGCGTGGCGCCGCATGCGGCGTTGAACGGGCCGTGGAAGGCGTTGGTCGGCCTGGGCACCCGCCCCTTGGCCGCCTTGCTGTTCGACGACCCTGCCGTCACCCGGACGCCGCTGCGGCCGCAGTGGCATGCGCGTGGCAGCCATTGGCATCACCGTGCCGATGAAGCGTGGCGCACGGTGGCCGGCGAGCAGTGGCCGGCGGCCGTGGTGGCCGCACGCAGCTCGGTCTTCTGGCGGCGCGGCATGCCGCTGCGGGTGTTCGAAGCCTTTTCGCCGGCGATGCTGGCACCGCCAGTGGTCACGCCGCTTACTTCACCACGTCCACGCTGAAGCGCACGGCGCCGTAGGCCGTGCAGGCCTCGCCCTCGCAGTTGCCGGGGCGGCCGGCGAAG
>NZ_CAXFDV010000582.1:0-3720 GCF_964001545.1 uncultured Aquincola sp. | reverse complement strand
GCCGCCCTCGGCGATGGAGATGGTGCGCATCCTGGTGGAAGGCCATGAGGCCGTGGCGCGCACCGCGCGCAGCATCTTCCCGCTGGCCGACAAGGCCGGCGACGAGCCCACCGCCGACCTGCTGACCCAGCGTCTGACCGTCCACGAGCAGGCCGCGTGGATGCTGCGGTCCATTCTCCAGGATTGAGGCTGGGCAGCCGGCAGCCGCGATAATCGCGGGCTTGCCCCAACCAATCGTCGGTGCACCCCGCCTGCCGGGGCGCACCGCGCTGCCATGTCCGACCTCACGCCCCAGGTGCGCCGCCGTCGCACCTTCGCCATCATCAGCCACCCCGACGCCGGCAAGACCACGCTGACGGAAAAGCTGCTGCTGTTCTCCGGCGCGATCCAGATCGCCGGCTCGGTGAAGGCGCGCAAGGCCAGCCGCCATGCCACGTCGGACTGGATGGAGATCGAAAAGCAGCGCGGCATCTCGGTGGCCTCGTCGGTCATGCAGATGGAATACCGCGACTGCGTGATCAACCTGCTGGACACCCCGGGCCACCAGGACTTCTCCGAAGACACCTACCGCGTGCTCACCGCCGTGGACGCGGCGCTGATGGTCATCGACGCGGCCAACGGCGTCGAGCCGCAGACGCGCCGCCTGCTGCAGGTCTGCCGCGCGCGCAACACGCCCATCCTCACCTTCGTCAACAAGATGGACCGTGAGGTGCAGGAGCCGCTGGCGCTGATGGACGAGATCGAGCGCGAGCTGGGCATGACGGTGGTGCCTTTCACCTGGCCGGTGGGCATGGGCAAGTTCTTCGGCGGCGTGCTGGACCTGCGCAAGGACCAAATGCGGGTGTTCACCCCCGGCGAAGACCGGGTGGCCGGTACCGAAGAGATCGTCGAAGGGCTGAGCAACCCAGCGCTGGCCGAACGCTTCGGCGCGCCTTACGAGCAGGCGGCCGGCGAGATCGAGCTGGTGCGCGAGGCCGCGCCCGAGTTCGAGCACGAAGCCTTCCTGGGCGGCCAGCAGACGCCGATGTTCTTCGGCTCGGCCGTCAACAACTTCGGCGTGCAGGAAGTGCTGGACGCGCTGGTCGACCTGGCGCCCGCGCCCGGCCCGCGACCGGCCATCCAGCGCACGGTGGAGCCGGCCGAGGCCAAGTTCAGCGGCGTGGTGTTCAAGATCCAGGCGAACATGGACCCGGCCCACCGCGACCGCATCGCCTTCCTGCGGGTGGCTTCGGGCAAGTTCCAGCGCGGCATGCGCATGAAGGTGGTGCGCTCGGGCAAGGAGCTGCGGCCCAACACCGTCGTCACCTTCATGAGCCAGAAGCGCGAGCTGCTGGACGAAGCCTTTGCCGGCGACATCATTGGCATCCCCAACCACGGCGTGCTGCAGCTGGGCGACACGCTGACCGAAGGCGAGGCGCTGCAGTTCACCGGCCTGCCTTTCTTCGCGCCCGAGCTGTTCCGCTCGGTGGAAGTGGCCGACCCGCTGAAGACCAAGCAGCTGCGCGCCGGCCTGACGCAGCTGGGCGAAGAAGGCGCCATCCAGGTGTTCCGGCCGATGCTGGGCTCGATGTTGCTGCTGGGCGCCGTCGGCCAGCTGCAGTTCGAGGTGGTGGCCCACCGGCTGGAGCATGAATACGGCGTGAAGGCCCGCATCATGCCGGCGCGCTTCAACGTGGCCCGCTGGGTGACCTGCGACGAGGCCGACGGCGGCGAGAAGGAGCTCAAGCGCTTCATCGATGGCAACAGCCACCGCCTGGCGTTGGACGCGGTGGACGCGCCCACGCTGCTGCTGGAGTACGCCGGCGAATTGCGCGCCTGCCAGGAGAACTGGCCCAAGATCAAGTTCCACGCGCTGCGTGAGCATGCGGGGCTGGTGTTCCAGCAGCGCATGGGGGACTGAGTCAGTTCTGCGCGCCCGCCGGCCCCGGATGACCCGCGGATGACGCCCATGGCGGCCGCCGGGTTACAAGCACCCCGCCATCAGGGGGTGTGGGCACTCACGTGAAAGCCCAACAATTCAGCACAAATTAACAGGGAGCTTTCTCATGCGTGCATGCACTCTTCGCGCGGTCGTCGCCACTGCGGCGCTCGTGGCTGCTTCCGCGGCCAGCGCGGCTGACTTCACCGTCGACGCCAAGGCCAACTGCGCCTGCGACAACGGCACCGGCGCGGCCACCGTGTCGCTGCTGGCTGGCCAGTCGTTCAGCGTCAGCGTCGACGCCAACCAACTGTGGAGCGCCGGCGAGCTGCCTCGCTGGTCCAACGCCAACGGCCTGATCGGCGAGCTGAAGGCCACCGGCTCCGACGCCAGCGGCCAGGCCGCGGGCACCGTGATCGGCACCTCCTTCGGCAACCTGGACCAGGCCGGTCTGGCCGCCCCCTACGGCGCGCTGGTCGGCCAGATCGGTGGCGGCAACTTCTTCCTGGTGGGCACCAGCTACGCCGGCCAGGCTGCCAACGCCGGCCTGCTGAAGCTGTACTACTGGGACGGCGGCAACTTCGACAACGTCGGCAGCATCACCGCCAGCGTCAACGTGTCCGCCGTGCCGGAACCCGGCACCTACGCGCTGATGGCCGGTGGCCTGGCGCTGATGGGCTTGTTCGCCCGCCGCCGTAACGCCTGAGCGTCCGGGGCCGCCACGGCCCTGTTCAGCGCTGCTTCAAGAAGCCACCCGCCTGTCGGCCGGTGGCTTTTTTGCGCCCGCCGCGCAGCCGCTGCCCGGGGCGGCCCCGGCCGATAATCGCGCCGTGAAAGCCTCCTCACTTCCCAGCCCGGGCGCGCCTTCCAGGTGGCGGCTCTACCTTGACCTCATCCGCTTCAACCGGCCGGCGGGCTGGCTGCTGCTGCTGTGGCCCACGCTGTCGGCGTTGTGGATGGCGGCCGATGGCTTTCCGGGCTGGCACCTGCTGTTCGTCTTCACCGCCGGCACGGTGTTGATGCGCAGCGCCGGCTGCTGCGTCAACGACGTGGCCGACCGCGATTTCGACAAGCACGTCAAGCGCACCGCGCAGCGGCCGGTGACCAGCGGCGCGGTGTCGGTGAAAGAAGCGCTGCTGCTGGGCGCGGCGCTGGCGCTGGTGGCGTTTGCGCTGGTGCTCACCACCAATGCGCCCACCATCTTGCTGTCGTTCGCGGCGCTGGCCATCGCCATCGCCTACCCGTATGCCAAGCGCTTCGTCTCGATGCCGCAGGCGGTGCTGGGCGTGGCCTTCAGCTTCGGCATCCCGATGGCGTTCAGCGCGGTGCTGGGCGGCGCCGACTGGCACTGGCGCGCCGTGGCCGACGCGGTGCCGCCGCATGCCTGGTGGCTGCTGGTGAGCAACCTGTTCTGGGTGCTGGCCTACGACACCGAATACGCGATGGTGGACCGCGACGACGACATTCGCATCGGCATCCGCACCTCGGCGCTCACGCTCGGCCGCTTCGACGTGGCGGGCGTGATGGCCTTCTACCTGATCCACCTGGCCTCCTGGGCCGCCATCGGCCGCCTGCTGGGCCTGGGCGGCTGGTTCCTGGCCGGCGTGGCGGCGGCCGCGGCGCAGGTGGCCTGGCACTACGGCCTGATCCGCGGCCGCACCCGCGAAGGCTGCTTCAAGGCCTTCCGCCTCAACCACTGGGTGGGCTTCGCGGTGTTCGCGGGCACCGCGGTCGATCTGGCGCTGCGCTGAGCTCACCTTCGGGGGACGCGAGCGCAGCGAGCTTGGGGGCGAACCTCAGTC
>NZ_CAXFDV010000581.1:0-8703 GCF_964001545.1 uncultured Aquincola sp. | reverse complement strand
CCAGCAGTTCCTGCAGCACGGCCTCGGTATCGGCGCCCAGTTGCGGCGGCGGCCGGCGCACCGGCAGCCGTTCACCATCGATGCGGTACGGCGGCGCCAGCACATGGGTGCTGCCGGCCACCGGGTGCGGTTGCACCGTGACCAGGCCGCCTTCCACCGCGCGCGGCGAGGTCAGCGCCTCATGCAGGCCCAGCACCTCGCCACACGGAATGCCGGCGGCCGACAGCGCGGCCAGCAGCTGCGCACGCGGCCGGCGGGCCAGCTCGGCATGCAGCACCGGCAGCAGCTCGGCACGGTGGGCCGAGCGGCCGAGGTTGGTCTTGAAGCGCTCGTCAGCGGCCAGCTCGGGCCGCTCGATGACCTCGGTGCAAAAGCGCTGGAACTGCGCGTTGTTGCCCACGGTGATGACGATGGGACCATCGGCCGCATCGAACACGCCGTAAGGCACGATGGACGGATGCGCATTGCCGTAGCGCGGCGGGTCTTCGCCCATCAGCAGCGCTTCCAGGCCGTAGTAGGCGGTGATCATCAGCCCGCAGTCGAACAGCGCCATCTCGACGTGCCGCCCGGTGCCGGTGCGCTCACGCTGGTACAGCGCAGCCAGCACGGCCTGGGCCGAGTACATGCCGGTCATCAGGTCGACCGCGGCCACGCCGAACTTCAGCGGCGGCTGGGTGGCTTCGCCGTTCAGCGCCATGAGGCCCGCCTCGCCCTGCACCACCAGGTCGTAGCCGGGGCGTGCAGCCTCGCTGCCGGCGCGGTTGTAGCCCGAGACCGAGCAGTAGATCAGCCGCGGGTTGTCGGCCTTCAGCTGCTCATAGCCCAGGCCCAGCTTTTCCATGCCGCCGAACTTGAAGTTCTGGATCACCACGTCGCACTGCGCGGCCAGCGCCTTGGCGGTGGCCTGGCCTTCGGGCGTCTGCAGGTCGAGCGCGACGGACCGCTTGTTGCGGTTCATGCTGTTGAAGTAGGCCGTCTCGGTCTGCCCCACGCGCAGGCCCCAGTCGCGGGTGTCGTCGCCACGGCCGGGGTGTTCGACCTTGATCACGTCGGCGCCGAAGTCGCCCAGCACCATGCCGCACAGCGGGCCGGCCAGCACGCGGGAAAAGTCCAGCACTCGCACGCCGGCCAGCGGCAATCCAGGCATCGCGTTCATCGTCATCCGCGGCGGCGCAGGGCCGTGAAATCGGCGCGGCGCTTCTGCAGGAAGGCACCGATGCCTTCGGCCGCTTCATCGTCGCCCTGGCTTTGCACCATGGCGCGGGCTTCGAGTTCGAGCTGCTCGTCCAGCGAGCGCATGTGCGCGCCGCGGCACAAGGCCTTGATGCGCGCGGTGGCGCGATCTGGGCCTTCGGCGATGCGCTGGCCCAGCGCGATGGCTTCGGCCTCGGCGCTGCCGGGCTCCACCAGACGGTTGACGGCGCCCAGCGCATTCAGCCGCTCGGCGGTGATGCGGTCGCCGGTCAGGCACAGCTCGGTGAGCACCTGGCGCGACACGAACTCGGCCAGGAACGAGGTGATGCCGC
Organism: uncultured Aquincola sp.; assembly: GCF_964001545.1. NCBI lineage: Bacteria > Pseudomonadati > Pseudomonadota > Betaproteobacteria > Burkholderiales > Sphaerotilaceae > Aquincola > uncultured Aquincola sp. Next base: position 7,177 of record NZ_CAXFDV010000581.1, on the reverse strand, counting down.
CATCGGGCGTCAGGCCCACCTTGATGTAGCTGACGCCGAAGAAGGCCTCGCGCGAGCTGACCAGCAGGTCGCAGGCCAGCGCCAGCGACATGCCGGCGCCGGCGGCGCCACCTTCCACCGCGGCGATCACCGGCTTGGCGGTGTCGCGCAGCCGGCGCACGAAGGTGTGCAGCAGCTCCAGCCGCTCACGACGGTCTTCGGGCGCCATCTCGCGCCGCGTGGCCAGCTGGTTCAGGTTGCCGCCGGCGCAGAAGAAGCCGCCCGCGCCGGTGAGCACGATGGCGCCCACGGTGGGGTCGGCATCGGCATCGGCCAGGGCATGGGTGGCGGCGGTGTAGAACTCGGCGCTCAACGCATTGCGCGCAGCCGGGTTGTTGTTGACCAGCACCAGCACCGCGCCCTCACGGCGCTGCAGCAGCACGTCTTGTTGAGCGGCGGTGCTCATGCCGCCTCCTGCCCCAGCGCGATGTAGCGCGCCAGGTGGAAGTCTTCGTCGCCCAGCTGGTGGTCGATCATCACCAGGCGCTTGGCGTAGTGCGACAGCGGCAGCTCCCAGGTCATGCCGATGCCGCCGTGCAGCTGGATGGCTTCTTCCGCCACCAGCGTGCCCACGCGGCCGATGGTGAACTTGGCGGCCGACAGCGCCTTTTCGCGGGCCAGGCGGTCGTCGCCGTCCACCGCGGCGGCGGCGTTGATCACCGCCGAGCGGGCCTGCTCGATTTCCAGCAGCACATCGGCCATGCGGTGCTGCAGCGCCTGGAAGCTGCCGATGGGCACGCCGAACTGCTTGCGCGTCTGCAGGTATTCCAGCGTGGCCTGGCGGGCCACGTCCATCGCGCCCAGCGACTCGGCGCACAGCGCCAGCACGCCACGGCCCATGGCATGTTCCAGCGTGGCCAGGGCCGCGCCTTCGGTGCCCAGCAGCGCGTCGGCAGGTACCGTCACATGGTCCAGCGTGACGGTGGCCACACGGCCGCCGTCCACCGCGGTCTGGCCGCGCACGGTCAGGCCCGGCGCATCGGCCGGCACCAGGAACAGCGACAGGCCTTGTGCATCGTCCACGCCGCCTGCGGTGCGGGCCGAGACGACGAACAGCGTGGCCGCTTCGCCCTGCGGCACCACGGCCTTGACGCCATTGAGCTCCCAGCCGTTGTCGGTGCGGCGGGCGGTGGTGGCCACCTGCGTCAGCGAATACAGGCTGTCGGCCTCGCCATGCGCCAGCGTGGCGATGGTGCTGCCGTCGATCAACTTGTCTAGCCAAGTGCGCTGCTGCTCGTTGCCGGCGTGGCTGATGGCGCTGCCGGCCAGCACCGCGCTGCCCAGCAGCGGCTCCACCACCAGGCCGCGGCCCAGGGCCTCGAAGACGACAGCGATGTCGAAGCCGGCGCCGCCGTAGCCGCCATCGGCTTCGCTGAACAGCGCGCCGATGGCGCCGAGCTCGGCGAACTGCGCCCACTGCTGCGGGCTGTAGCCTTCGGCCGAGTTGGCGATGCGGTTGCGGGTCTCGAAGCCGTACTGCTCGGCGATGTAGCGGTTCAGCGTGTCCGCCAGCATGCGGCGGTCTTCGGTGTGTTCGAAGTTCATGTCTGCTCCGGTCTTACAGCCCGAGGATCATCTTGGAGATGATGTTGCGCTGGATCTCGTTGGAGCCGCCGAAGATCGACAGCTTGCGGTTGTTGAAGTAGCTGGCCGCGGCGCTGGCCGCTTCTTCCGGCGCACCCACTTCGCCTTCGTACGGCCCTTCCAGCCAGTCGGCATTGAAGGGCCGCGCATGCGGGCCCATGGCGCGCCGCAGCAGCGAAGTGAGTTCCTGGCGGATCACCGTGCCGCGGATCTTCAGCATCGAGCTTTCCGCGCCTGGCGCGCCGCCACCGGCCACCGCCGCGATCACGCGCAGGTTGGTGGTCTTCATGTTCTCCAGGTCGATCTCGACCTTGGCCAGGCGGGCCGCGAACAGCGGGTCTTCCAGCAGCGGGCGGCCGTTCTTCTGCACGCGGGCGGCGGCCTTCTTCAGCTTGGCCAGCGCCGCCACCGAGAAGCCCACGCCCGCGATGTTGGTGCGCTCATAGGTCAGCAGGTACTTGGCGCAGTCCCAGCCGCGGTTTTCTTCGCCCACCAGGTTCTCGGCCGGCACGCGCACGTCGGTGAAGAACACCTCGTTGACCTCGTGCGCGCCGTCCAGCGTGATGATGGGGCGCACTTCCACGCCGGGGCTCTTCATGTCCACCAGCAGGAAGCTGATGCCCGACTGCTTCTTGGCCGCGGGGTCGGTGCGCACCAGGCAGAAGATCATGTTGGCGTGCTGGCCCAGCGTGGTCCAGGTCTTCTGGCCGTTGACCACGTAGTGGTCACCGTCGCGCACGGCCGTGGTTTTGACGCTGGCCAGGTCGGAGCCGGCACCCGGCTCCGAGTAGCCCTGGCACCACCAGTCGGCACCGCTGAGGATGCGCGGCAGCCAGTAGCTCTTCTGCGCCTCGTTGCCGTACTTGATGAGCACCGGGCCCAGCATGTTGACGCCAAAGGGCACGATGCGCGGCGCATGGGCGATGGCGCATTCATGCTCGAAGATGAACTTCTGCACCGCGTTCCAGCCCGGGCCGCCATAGGCCTGCGGCCAGTGGTTGGCCAGCCAGCCGCGGGCGTTGAGGATGGCGTGCCATTCCTCCATGTCGGCCTTGCTCAGGTGCTGGCCGTTGGCCACCTTGGCCGACAGCCGCTCGGGCAGCTGGTCGGCCAGGAACTGACGCACTTCGTCGCGGAAGGCCAGTTCTTCTTGGGTGAAGCTCATGTCCATGGGCTGACTCCGATCAGTAGATTTCAAAGAGACCGGCCGCGCCCATGCCACCGGCGATGCACATCGACACCACGGCGTACCTGGCCTTGCGGCGGCGGCCTTCCAGCAGGATGTGGCCGGCCAGGCGCGCACCGGTCATGCCGAAGGGGTGGCCGATGGAGATGGCGCCACCGTTGACGTTGAGCTTGTCGAGCGGGATGCCCAACTGCTGCTGGCAGTACAGCGCCTGCGAGGCAAAGGCCTCGTTCAGCTCCCACAGGTCGATGTCTTCCACCTTCAGCCCATGGCGCTTGAGCAGCTTGGGCACGGCGTACACCGGGCCGATGCCCATCTCGTCGGGCTCGCAGCCGGCCACGGCCAAGCCGCGGAAGGCGCCCAGCGGCTGCAGGCCCAGGCGCTCGGCCTCGCCCGCTTCCATCAGCACGCAGGCCGACGCGCCGTCGGACAGCTGCGAGGCATTGCCGGCGGTGACGAACTGGTCGTCGCCACGCACCGGGGCCAGCTTGGCCAGCGCCTCGTACGTGGTGCCGGGGCGGTTGCAGTTGTCGGCGGTGGCAGTCACCTCGCGGTGGGTCACGGCCTTGGTTTCTTTATCAGTCACCGCCATCACCGTGGTGCAGGGCACGATCTCATCGGCATAGCGGCCGGCCTTCTGCGCTTCTTCGGTGCGGCGCTGGCTCTCGGCGCTGAAGCGGTCCTGCGCCTCGCGGCTGATGTTGTAGCGGCGGGCCACGATGTCGGCGGTCTCGATCATCGCCATGTACAGCTCGGGCTTGTGCTCGACGATCCACGGGTCCATGCCCGAGTCGCCGGTGTCGGTGGCGCTGCGGGTGCGGATCTGCGAGATGCTTTCCACGCCGCCGGCGATCATGGCCGGGGCGCCGTCCACCACGATGCGGCCGGCCGCCATCGCGATGGCCTGCAGGCCCGAGGCGCAGAAGCGGTTGACCGTGGTGCCGGCGATGCTGATGGGCAGACCCGCACGAATGATCGACTGGCGCGCCACGTTGCGGCCGGTGGTGCCTTCGGGGTAGCCGCAGCCCAGGATGGCGTCTTCGATCAGCGTGGGGTCGATGCCCGCGCGATCGACCGCCGCCTTGACGGCGAAGGCCGCCAGCGTGGGGCCGGGGGTGATGTTGAACTCACCGCGGTGCGCCTTGGTGAGCGGCGTGCGGGCGGTGGACACGATGACGGCTTGGCGCATGGGGTTTGTCTCCGGGGGATGTCAGGCGGCGGCCTTGTTCAGGCTGTCGAAGTTCTTGCCTTCTTCGACCAACTGCACCAGCAGCGGCGAGGGTTGCCAGAACAGCGGGTCTTCCTTGGCGAACTCGCGGATGTCGGCCAGCACCTTGTCCAGGCCCACCATGTCGGCGTACTTCATCGGGCCGCCGCGGAAACGCGGAAAGCCGTAGCCGTACAAGAAGGTGACGTCCACGTCCAGCGGACGCAGCGCGATGCGCTGGTGCACGACGTTGGCGCCCTCGTTGATCATCGCGGCCATGTAGCGGCGCATGATGTCTTCGTGGCTGAAGCTGCGCGGCGTGATGCCGGCGCGCTGGCGCTCGGCGTCGACGATGGCCAGCACCTCGGGGTCTTGCTGGCCGCTGCGCGAGCCTTGCGGGTACTGGTACCAGCCGCGCTGCGTCTTCTGGCCGAACCAGCCGCGTTCGCAGATGCGGTCGGCGATCTGCACGTAGCGCGCGGCCGGGTTGCGGGTGGCGGCCTTGCGCTTGCGCGTGGCCCAGCCGATGTCGCCGCCAGCCAGGTCGGACACCTGGAACGGGCCCATCGGGTAGCCGAACTCGCGCACCGCGGCGTCGATGTCGTAAGGCGAGGCGCCGTCTTCCATCAGATAGTCGGCGGCCTGGCGGTACACGGCCAGGATGCGGTTGCCGATGAAGCCGTCGCACACGCCGGCGCGCACCGGCACCTTCTTGAGCTTCTTGGCCAGCTCGAAGGCGGTGGCCACCACGTCGGCGCTCACCTTGGCGGGCACCACGATCTCGAGCAGCTTCATGATGTTGGCCGGCGAGAAGAAGTGCAGGCCGATCACGTCCTGCGGCCGCGAGATGCTGGCCGCGATGGCATCGATGTCCAGGTACGAGGTGTTGGTGGCCAGCACCGCGCCGCTCTTGCACACGCGGTCGAGTTCGGCGAACACGGCCTTCTTGACCTCGATGTCCTCGAACACCGCCTCGATCACCAGGTCCACGTCCTTGAAAGCCGCGTAGTCGGTGCTGCCCGTGAAGCGGGCCATCACAGCGGCCTTGCCTTCGATCGTCATGCGGCCCTTGGCCACCAGGCCGTCGTACACCTTCTCGACGTTGGCGCGGCCGCGGTCGATCGAGGCCTGGTCGCGCTCGACCATGGTCACCAGCAGGCCGGCGTCCAGCGCCGCCACCGCGATGCCGGCGCCCATGGTGCCGCCACCCACCACGCCGATGGTCTTGAAGGGCCGGGGCTTGGCGGCCGCGGCCTCGGGCACCTTGGCCACTTCACGCTCGGCGAAAAAGGCGTGGATCAGGCCGGCGCGCTGCGGGCTGTCCAGGCACTGCATGAAGAACTGGCGCTCCAGCTTCAGGGCTTCATCAAAGGGCTTGTCCAGCGCGGCCTGCACCGCCTCCACGATCTTGTGCGGCGAGAACAGGTGGCGCTGCTTCTTCTGCACGTCGGCGCGCGCAGCGTCGATGGCGGCCTGCGCGGTGGCGCGGTCGGCCAGCGCCTGCGCGTCGCGGCTGCGGCGCGGCCCGGCCTGCGCGGCCAGCAGTTCCTGCGCATAGGCCAGGCCCTCGGCCAGCGTGTCGTCGCTTTGCGCCACGCGGTCGATCAGGCCCAGCTTCAGCGCCTCGGCCGCGCCCACGTGGCGGCCGCTGAGGATGATGTCCAGCGCCGCCGCCGCGCCCACCAGGCGCGGCGCGCGCTGCGTGCCGCCCGCGCCCGGCAGCAGGCCCAGCGCCACTTCGGGCAGGCCCAGCTTGGCGCTGGCCACGGCGATGCGGTAGTGCGCGCCCAGCGCCACTTCCAGGCCGCCGCCCAGCGCGGCGCCGTGGATGGCGGCGATGGCGGGCTTGCGGCTGGCCTCGATGCGGCTGCACACCTCGGTCAGCAGCGGCGCTTGCGGCGGCAGGCCGAACTCGCGGATGTCGGCGCCGGCGATGAAGTTGCGGCCGGCACCCACGATGAGCACCGCGCCTACGGCCGGGTTGGCATCGGCGGCCTCGATCGCGGCCATCAGACCGCGGCGCACGGCCACGCCCAGGGCGTTGACCGGCGGGTTGTCGACCGTGACCAGCAGGATCTTGCCGCGCAACTCGGTGCTGACCGGGTTGGCTTCTGCGGCGGACGAAGTGGCTTCTTGCACCATGTGCGTGTCTCCTCAGGCAGGCCCCGGTCGAACCCCCGGGTGTGGGTTCATTGTTGGACGTCGATAGTTTCTTGACAATGGCTCAACCAGTTGACAGACTGTCAAGCCGTTTTTGACAACCGCCGCGCCATGGACGTCAACGCCCTCACCTTGCTGGTGCAGATCCTGGATGCGGGCAACCTGAGTGAAGCGGCCCGCCGACTCAAGATGAGCCGGGCCAACATCAGCTACCACCTCAACCAGCTCGAAAAATCCATCGGCCAGCAGCTGGTGCGGCGCACCACGCGGCGGGTGGAGCCCACCGAAATCGGGCTCAAGCTGTACGAGCATGGCCTGCGCATCCAGAACGAGCTGACGGCCGCGCGCGAATCCATCACCACGCTGGGCCAGCGGCTGCAGGGCCGGGTGCGGCTGTCGGTGCCCAGCGGCTACGGGCAGCTGGTGATGTCGCCCTGGCTGCTGGATTTCAAGCGCCAGTACCCCGGCATCGTGCTCGACGTGATGTTCGAGAACCGGGTCGAAGACCTGATGCGCGACGAGGTGGACGTGGCCGTGCGCGTGCTGTCGGAGCCGCCGCAGAACCTGGTGGCGCGCGACATGGGCGTGGTGCGTTACGTGGCCTGCGCCTCACGCGCGTTCGCCGAGGCGCAGGGCCTGCCGCAGCAGCTGGACGACCTGCGCACCATGCCCTTGATCACCGCCGCCGTCATCGGCCGCCAGCTGCGCGTGGCGGCCTACTGGCGCGACGAGCGGCACGAGGTGCTGCTGGAGCCTTCGCTGATCTCCGAGAACTTCCTGTTCCTGCGCCAGGCCGTGCAGGCCGGCCTGGGCATCGGCCTGGTGCCCGACTACGTGGTGCAGGACGAGGTGGACCGCGGCGAGATCGTCACCTCGCTCGACGAATGGCGGCTGTCGATCTTCGGCACCCACATGCACCTGCTGTACATGCCCAACCGCCACCACACGCGGGCGATGGCGACCTTCATCGACTTCGTGCTGGCGAAGGCGCGGGGGGCGGT